>NZ_JBGLYV010000150.1:0-10977 GCF_047304225.1 Pseudomonas sp. Pseusp3
AAAAAAAAACCCCCCCCCCCCCCCCCCCCCCACCCCCCCCCCCCCCACACCCCCCCCCCCCCCCCCGCCCCCCCCCCCCCCCCCCCCCCCCCCCCCCACGCTGGTTCAACCCTCAAAACGTCCCGTGGAATCCCGGTCGCGTTCGTAGTGTCGTGTGAGCGGAAACGGCGGCAACCAGGCCTCGCGACGCACGACCCAGCTCTCGTAGGTTGGCGTCAGCTGGTCAGGGGCATCCAGGGATCCGAGGTTCACTTCGATTTCGTCTGCGCTGCGGGCGAACACGGACGAACCGCAGTGCGGACAGAAATGCCGCCCGGCGTAGTCACGTGTTTCGCCTTCGATCGTCACGGCATCCTGATGAAATATCGCGGACGCGTGAAACAGCGCTCCATGATGCTTGCGGCAATCCAGGCAGTGACAGACACCAACCCGGAACGGGCGCCCCGACGCGACCAGGCGCACCTTGCCGCACAAACAACCGCCGGTGAATCGGTCCATGCCGTGTCTCCTCTAAAGCCACGCTGCCAGGTTGAGCGGTACCGACCATTCTCGCGATTGCCAATTGTAGGTCGATTCGGCGCACACCCCCAAGGTCGTCAGGCTGCGGGTGGTGTCCAGGCCGGCACAGCCAATCACCGACCGTGTGTTTAACAGTTTTTGAGAGTTATTGATTCGGATTATCCCGCTGCTGCAGGCAGCATCCGGCCCGCATTGACCGGCGTGCAAGCACCTGCTTTGCGTAACCGACTGGCGAGTAACCGTGCCCAAATACGAGGCACCCAGACCAATGCCTGGCGCCAGATCGGAACCCGAATGACAATTTTCATCACTTGAGAACCAAACACATGGGCATGTCGAATAAATGGATTGCGGGTATTGCTTTGAGCTGTGTATTTCAGGTCGGCTGCGTCTCGAAAGTGGCGCAGCAAGAGCAATACTCGGGCTTCCTGGGCAACTACCAGGGCCTGGAGGAGCAAACTACACCGAGTGAGCAGAAAGTATTGCGCTGGGTATCGCCGGGGTTCGATCCTCGCGCGTACTCCACAGTCGTGTTCAGGCAGATGGAGCTGTATCCAGCGCCGAAGCCGACCGCGCGCGTCAGCCTGAAGACACTGCAAGACTTGCAATTGATGGCCAGTAATAGCGTCAAGACCGCCTTTGCCCGCCGCTATACAATCGTCCCTTACCCGCAACTGGCGCCAACCAATTCGCGTTCGCTGATCCTGCAGGCGGCGATCACTCACGTCAGCGCCAACAACGAAGGCATGCACTGGTACGAGGCCGTTCCAATCGGCGCGATTGTCGGGGCAACACAAGCAGCCACCGGACATCGGGACCAGACTGCCGAGATGTACATCGAAGCCAACCTGATCGACTCCAAGACCGGTTTGCCGGTGGCGAAGGTCGTTCGCAAGGTATTCGGCGCGACGCTCGACAATGCCGAGCAGCCGATTGTTGCCAATGACTTCAAGGTTGCACTCAAAGGCATGACAGACGATATGCAGGCCCTCCTCCTCAAGCATTGACGCTCAAGCAAACCCCATCGCAAACGTCGCAGTGCCTGCCGTCCACCGGCATTGGCAGGCATGGCAAACAGACCGGCATGGGGTTTCAAAGTGGCGCCACGTCGCTTTCCCCTCTGACAAACCGTCAGCCGTGCCGACGCCTGACGTGAGGCCCAATGATGAAAATACCGGCCCATACCTTAGCGGTCCTTATGCTGTTACTGAGCACCAGCGCCCTGGCGGCGACGGTGGTCCCCCTCAAAGGTCAGACTTCCCAGACCATCCAGCAGGACACCAGTGCCTGCCAATCCCAGGCCAACGCGCAATTTCCGGTACAAAGCACCGTGCCTTCCGGTGGCCGGGTAAAGGGCGCCGCTACCGCCGCGGTAGCCGGGGCCACCGCGGCAGAAGTCCGGGGCCGCCAGCATGAAAACGTCTATGACCAGATCGACGACGATACCAAGCAAGACTATCGCCAGAACCGGGCACGCAGTGCCGCGGCTGCGGGAGCCGTCGTGGGGGCTTCCAGGCAGCGACAGGAGCGCCGGCAGAACCTGAATGCGAGCGAGCAAAGCACCACCGCCAACAACTCGGTCTACAGCAGCTGCCTGCAACAACGTGGCTACGATGTTTTGCCCTGATCGGCGGCGAAGATGACCCGGAACGTTTACCGACCTTCCTGTCCATGACTCAACGAACCCAACCGAATTGAACTTGAGGGCTCCACCCATGCGCCTTGTATGTGTTCCTGTCGTGGTGTTCGCTTCCTGGCTCCTTGCCGGTTGTGCCACCTCCCCGAACAATCCGACTTCAACGTTGCAAACGGACAAATCTCCCGAGCAGTATGTTGACTGTCTCGTACCGAAGTTACAGGACAAAGAGATGAGTCCTTTGGTGTCACGGAGCGAACGCAGCTACCGGGTTGTCGTTTCAAGCAAAGTTGCCGTAGACACTGTGCTGGAAACCCATAGGGCACAGGATGGCGGCAAGGTGTATCTATACGAGCGCCAATTGCTGGCCTCGACCTTCAAGCCATCGAGCTTCGAGCGCACCGCACAGGAATGCCTGTAGCACCAGCCAGCGACTTGCCGGTTCATGATTGAGCGGCCCAAAAAAAGCCCCGCGCCCTTGATAAAAGGACGCGGGGCAAAGGCCGTTGAACGAGAGGTGAGGATCGTTTACGTCGCGACAGGCAAACCCTGAACGCGATATGTGTCAACGCTCCTCGAGATCCATTTAAAGCTGTAATCAGCCTGGTTCAAAGCTAATTGGAATCAAAAATGCTTTGCAATCTTCCAGGCGCAAAAAAAACAATCATTGACTTGTATTGTGAAAACTCTCAACCCGTTCAAGTAGCAACTAATACCTTGTCCGGACAACAACGACAGTCCACTCAGACCTTGCTGCGCGCAAATCCACCTGCCCGAGCTTGCAGTTTTCGGATAGCGCAGATAGTCCATTCCAAGCATTATTCATGGTGTCCAAATCGAAAACCATGGGTCATCCAGCAATGTTTTTCCTTCGTTTGAGTCAACTGATTCCACTGACAGCCTGGGCTGTTGGCCACACTGCATGCCGCTGAAACGAGCCATTGCAGCATTGTAAATGCGACACACCGTGCACCTTCCGCCTGGCCCTCATCTTCGTTCGCCTCCAAGACCAGAATGTACCGCGCCTAATCCGGCCCCTATACTCAGGCCAGTACCGCCTGAACGGAAGTTTTCTATGAGCCACACCTTCAAGTTGAAAAATGGCGCTGTGGCAGTATTCGACCCAGACAGCGCCGTGCTTTCCATTACAACACCCCATGGAGATGTACAAAATTCCACGCTAGGCAGAGCCGAGTCACGCCTGTTGGACCTGCTGCTCATGGAGCCAGGTGTCACTAAAAGCCGCGACGAAATCATCGACTACACCTGGAATGACCGCGTGGTTGCCTCCGGCAGTTTGAATCAAACCGTTTTCTCACTACGCAATATTCTTAATGACAGTCGGGATCACGAGATTTTGATGACTGTTCCTCGACGAGGATATTGCTTCAACCGCAACTGTATAGTCGATGCAGTAGCAGATGTACCAACTCCCCCGGAGGAAACTGCGCAGCCACCTGTTCCCGACGTTGGACAAATGCCGCCACCTGTTAGTGAAGGGGCGCCAACACCTTCAGGTAAAACCAGAAAATCCATCGGCATTACAAAGCCACAACTGATCGCTTACATCGTTACGCTGGCAGTCGTTGCCTTGACTGTTTTCCAATTCGATTTCGACGCGCCAAAAATTGAAATTTCCAGCGTCGACAAGAATGGATTGGTCATCCACGCCGTAGGCAATGATCTGGCCGAGGCACAAGCGCTGATGGAACTGTCGGCCAAACAATCTGAACAGCTGCCACCAAGCCTGAAAGGTCAAGTCTGGATCAACCTGTATAAAGCCAACTACTCCGTTTCGTGCATTCGCCCGGATCTAAGCACCGCAAACCTGCAATTGAACAGCAGTGAAAGAGACCTCGCCTTGATGATTCGCCAATGCCTGGAAGTCACCTTATGAAGTTTGAGATCCCGCAAGTCATTCACTGGCCGATTATTGCCCTGATCAATGCACTGTGCATTTTTTCCTTTTTTTATTCTCCTTCGCACTACATGGAAAACACTAGCTATCAAACGAAAACCCGGCAATGGCTGGAAGATCTCAATCAACTCAACACCGAAGAGTACCTCACCATCGGTCATGGTCGACTGACTGGAACCACGCTGGAAAGCCTGAATGGACAAATCCGCAATGCGACCATTTCGGCGAATATCATCGGAGAAAACAAAACACACGTGCAGATTCAAGTCAGGAACGTCAAACTCAGTCAGGACAATGAACTCTTTGCCATTGAAAAGACCCCCGACCTGTTCTTCAGACGCCAATACGTCTTGCAAGAAGGCGCCATACTAAACTACGAATTGATACCGACGCAGAACAAGAATGCCGTGTGTTTTTACCTGCATGAACTTGGCCGTTTGCGCTGCATGAACCATTAGTCGCCCTCCCGCACCGACTTGGCACAGATTCACGTCAAACAATCTTCCAGGCAAAAATAACAGTTATTGATTTGAATCAGATGGCGCACCAGCACAAAATCCCCCGCCGATAATCTCTGGAATCGAGCCTGCTTGATTCCCGTCCGGGACAATGCCCTATACAGGGGAATCAAGTGAAAGCAATGCACTTCCTGCGAACCAGCAAATCGCCGACTTTCGGACTCCTGGCGGTTCTGTTTTTGTCTGCCATGCCACTTTATTCGCTAGCGCACGACGAGCAAGCCGTCGAAAGCACGACAATTGAATATTTTGAAATTGAAACAAGCCCCGATGACAGCCAGAAACTGTCGCATCTGAAAATTCAAACCGAAAATGAGTATCACACAGACGAGCAAGAAAGTGATTTCCCTCTCTCTGGCCCACCACAAGGTGATACCGGCTCGAGTTACGCCAACTCGCGCATAGTGCTATGAGGCCGATGCAGGCGTTGACTGGCCCCTTCTGACAACCTGACAAATATGAGTTTTTGATTTTTGCAGGTGCAATCCGGGTGAGATTATTTGCAGACCGATCCGTGGCAGAGCTGCAGCTGAAATTACGTTCTGCCTGAATAAACTGCTAATAAGGAATCGCCTCGATGCTACTGAAAAACTTCGTCACCGTGTCGTTTGGTTTATTGCTTTCTCTCAAGGCCATGGCCGACGACAAGGGCGTCTACAGTGAAAAATTGACCTGTACCGAAACCAACAAGAAGGCCCTGAATGCTGTGAAAACTGGCTATCAGGTAAAAACGGGTTATCGCATTGACGACTTTCATTCATTTTCGGCTGCAGCCATTGACCCGATGAAACCCCAATCGAAAATCTTCAGTGCGAAGGTTGACCCGCGCAACGTCCAGCACATGGACGACTCTCCATTGGACAGCAAGTACGCATTTTCGGCGGAACTGGAACTGATCCGGGGGCTCTGACATCGCTGCGCGGGCAGTCATTGCCTGACCCTAATCAATTAACAGATGAGCTTTCAACTTCATGAGTATTGCACCGCCCGATGAAATCTTTCATTTGTCTTCTGCCTTGCCAAGCCAACTGAACAGGACGATAGGAAAATGGGAAATGAGCCTTATCCCGACTGAGCATGAGGCGCACATTCGTCAACATAAGCTCTTTCACAGCCCCGAACTCCAGTGCAGTCGTCTGGAGTTCGATTCATCCGTCACTCTGGTCAGCGCCGTCCCTGCCGGATGCGTAACATTCGCCATCTCGCAGGTCCCGATTGGTCGCCCTGTCGTCAACAATTACAAACTACGGCCCAACGAAATCATCGTACTGCACAGCGATGAACCGGTGCATTATACCTGTGAACCGAATGAAACACTTTTCACCCTGACCACAACTCTGGAGCATTATGACCGGTGCCGCCAACGTCACTCGATCATCGATATACTTGCAAACAGAACAGAACACAGTTTCCAGGCTGAAAACTTTAAATTCATACGATCTGCCATTCAAGCCATCAGCGTTTCCTGTGTCGACACCAACGACGCTGATGCGGTACTTGCCTCTCTATTGCAGGCATTGACGCCCGCTGGCGGCTTCAGCCGTAAAGTCCCGACAAGAAGAAAAGTGGCGATACAAGCCATAGAGTACATTCATGAAAATACAAAAAAGACGCTGACTATCAAGTCACTCGTAAGGCAACTTGAAACCACAACCCGCACCTTGCACTTTGGCTTCATTGAAACGTTCGGGATGTCGCCAATCGCGTATATCAGGAACTTGAGACTCGCCAGTGCCCGTCGCGATCTGATTAATAAAACCTGGCCCACTGTGACTGAAACCGCGATGTTCTGGAACTTTCATCATCTGGGCCGGTTTTCCATGGCGTATCAGCTTGCTTACGGAGAGACACCGTCGGAAACGGCCAGGCGCAGTTCCGCCAAGCCCAGAAACACGACCTCATCCGCGTATAAGCAGATCGTTGGCGGGCTTTTATCAAACCCCTGAAAATAACGATTAATAATTACGTTTCACCAGGCACAGGTACCCACAATTGCTTATTTTTCCACTCAAGGAGATAAGCA
Source organism: Pseudomonas sp. Pseusp3 (assembly GCF_047304225.1). NCBI lineage: Bacteria > Pseudomonadati > Pseudomonadota > Gammaproteobacteria > Pseudomonadales > Pseudomonadaceae > Pseudomonas > Pseudomonas sp. Pseusp3. The sequence goes on from NZ_JBGLYV010000150.1 coordinate 6,615, forward strand.
TGCATCATCGAATAAACACACTGCCGCTCAAGCAGAAGATCATCCTGTGCATTACCGCCTACGCCAGCGGCATCTTGTTGGCCTGGGTAATTGACTGGTACTGAAGACGTTTAATACGTGGCTACAAAGTGCACAGTGAAATAATGATACCTCGGGGTTTTCGATGGTTGCCATATATAAAGCGTTACCTGGAAGGCACGCAGTCACTGTATGTCTGATTGCTGCAGCGGGCTGGGCCGCATGGTTCTGTGCCGGATTACTGGCCGAGCCATTCATTGCACGGAAGTTGAATAACGTTTATGCCGATTTGCGTGCCGCTCAAGTCGAACCTAATGCACAGATCGACAAGGTATTGGGAACCCTCGGTGGTCTTGATCGTTCGGGCCGGGAATGCTCCGTCGAGCAATATTCACAACTGGCCGACCTGGTCAAGAACCTGCGTTTTGTTGATCAGGCGGCCATCCAGTTATCGAATGGCAAGATCTGTTCCTCCTACGGACAGGAACTGCCGTCGATACTGACCGATAACGCGAAGCGCAAGTTCTCCGTTGGAAAGCGAACCTATTGGGTCGATACCGGCCACGCCGTTTCTGCGGACACCGACTTTATCATTGTGTCGGAACAGTCAACCTACGTCTGGGCAAACAAGAAGATCCTGCTCGACAATCTGAAGCTTCCCGAGGACCTGCAACTGGACCTCATCGGCCCCGGCGGCGCAGTGCCCATTGCCTCTACGGCCCCCCACGCCCTGATGACGCAGAAGCCGCTCCACCTTGAAGAACTCGTGACCTCGGCAGACAAGGTCTTCATCGCCTTTGCGGGCAACCGAAATGAACTGATCGCCGTCATTTCGCTTCCGCTGAGCTACCTGTCAGGTCTCAAATTCAAATTATTCATTGGCCTTGTGTGCCTGTTCGCAGCGCTGCTCCTGCTCGCAAGGTGTGCCCAACGGCATTACACCTCCACTGCCGTACAGCTTCGCAATGCCATAAAAGCCAACACGCTGGGTGTTCACTATCAGCCTATCGTCAATTTGACCACGGGCTATCTGGTAGGCGCCGAATCGCTTTCACGCTGGAACGTCAACGGCACCCCTGTGCCTGCGGATGTTTTTATTCCGGTAGCTGAGAAATCCGGCTTGATCCGCCAACTTACGCGTTCGGTGATTCGGCAAGTGGCGGAGGACTACAGCACTTACCTTTGGGCGTGCAAGGACTTCTACATAACGGTCAATCTTTGCGCCCAGGACATTCAGGACCCGACCTTTCCAGACTTTGTCGCCAGCCTGCTGGCAACCTATGGCATGCCTGCGTCCGCCATGACTTTTGAAATCACCGAAAGGACCTTGCTCGACCAGAAGCCTGCCGCGATGCAATTGCGACAGCTTCGTGCGTGCGGCCATCGCATTGCCGTGGACGACTTCGGCATCGGCTATTCCAACCTGTCGCTTCTGGATTCAGTGCCTTTCGATATTCTGAAAATTGATCGCTCATTCATCGCCGACGACAAGATCGCGGCCAGGGATGCCATGTGGCGACACATTGCCCAGTTGGCCAGGTCGCTAAGACTGAAGGTGGTCGCAGAGGGTGTCGAGACTCAGGAGCAACTGCCGCACCTGGTTTCGGAGGGCGTTCTATTGGCACAGGGCTGGTTGTTCTCCGAAGCGTTGCCTATTCAAGCGTTGGCAAGACGCTACTTTCAATGTCCGCCAAACATCCCGTCCTACGACTCGAAAATATCAATCAATGATTTTCATTAGCCCCTCGAGGCCCCTCAAATGCACGCCGAACCCTAACACCAAAACCTGTACAAGGACTCCACTACAGATGCTACTTCGAAACCTTGGCTTCGCTTCTCTGCTTTCGCTGCTGTCTTTTCAGGCGCTCGCCGATGACAAAGGTTTATATCTTGGAGCTGGCGTAAGCAGCATCCAGAGCGACGAATCCAGACTGGACGACGACGACACCAGCTACAAGGTTTATGCAGGGTATCGCGTCAATAGCTACCTGGCCTTCGAGGGTGCCTACGTCGATCTCGGTCAATTCAAGGACAAGAATGTCGATTTCGAAGGCAAGTCGGCCCAGGCTGCCGCCCATGTCGGTTTTCCAATAGGTGATCGGTTGCGAGTGTTCGGCAGTGTCGGTGCTCACGCCTGGGACGCCGACGGCAATGCCACCGACGACGATACCGGGGTTGATCTGACCTACGGTGTCGGCCTGGAATTCGATGTCTTTCGCAACATCGGCCTGCGCGCTGAATACGAAGTTCTGGAGGTCGGAGAGATCGACCTGAACCAGACCACCGCATCCGCCTATATTCTTTTCTGACACCGCTGCAACTGAGCGGCCGCGCCGGTCGCTCAACGCACTCGTCGCATCGCTCCTCCCCGCCTCCCTTCCAGGCGCAATCAGGATTCCTTGCGCTCTTGTGCGGGCGCCGGGTACCACTTGTCCCTGGGCACCCACTTCTCTTGTTGCGGGTCGCCCAGGTAGTGCGGCGACATGATCTGCACGCCGTACTCGTTGAACACATCCTGGATATTGGCGTGCAGCATGCTCAACAGCACCGCTCGCGGCCGAGGCTGACTGGGAATGGCCTGGGCCACCAGTCGGTATTCCGGGTAGAAGTCCGACAGCGCCGTCTGAAACACCTGGGCCGGCGGCACTTCGAGAATCCCCGGCGTGCGTTTTGCCGCCTCCAGCAACATCGCCTCCACCTGCCGCCACGGTGTGTCGTAGCCGATGGTCACGACAGTGTCGACCACGTAACCAGGGCCTTGCACTACCCGCGAGTAGTTCTTGGTGACGGTGCCGGTGATCATCGAGTTGGGCAGGGTCAGCACCTCGCCCAGACCGGTGCGGATGCTGGTGGTAAACATGCCAAGTTCCGTCACCGTGCCTTCGTATTCGCCAATGCGCACGAACTCGCCGGGGCGCAGGGTTCGGGTGTAGGTCAGGATCAACCCCGCTGCCGCCTGGCCCACCACGCTGGTGGCGCCGAGGGAAATCATCAGGCCGATCAACACCGACAAACCTTTGAAAGCATCGGTGCCGGCACCCGGCAGGTACGGATAGGCCATGGCCAGGGCAAACAGCCAGATCGCCAGCGACGTCAGGCGTTGGGTCGGTTGCAGGGTTTCTTGGTTCAGCCAGCTGAGGGTTCCCGGTGCCGCCATGCGCCGCAGTATCCGCCGCATGAACGCGGTTGCGCCGCGGGCGATAAAAAAGATCGCCAGCGCCACGCCCAAGCCGGGAATGGCACCGACGATCCCTTGCAGCAGATAGCCACCGAGCTCCAGCAGATAGTTGTTGAGGCTTTCGCCCCAGGGACGGGTATAGGGAAAACGTGACAGGACAAAGCCCAGCCATTCGTAGGTAAGCAGCAACACAACGACCCAGCGCACCAGCTCCAGCAGGCGGCTGGCCAACGGATACAGATAATTGGCATCGACCAGCGGAACCCTTCCGACTTTCAGGGCCTGGGTGTGCCGATGCATCAGTTCGGGCAGTTTCTTCAACACTCTACGCCGCACAAGCGACATGCCGAACAACAGACCGATGTATACACCGGTGGCCAGCAACGCGGCGCCTGTGGAACGCAGAATCAATCGCAGGCTGCGGGCTTCCCGGGTTTCGGCCACGACCTGGCGCAGCTTGCCAGCCGCGGCTTCGGCGGCCTGCTGGACCGAGTCGTATTCGGTCTCGTCGAAGTCCTTGGGCGAAACGATAAAGGCACGCCGGCTACCCAGCAGCACCATGTAGCTTTTTGAGATCGGGTCGAGGGTGACATTGAGGTCGTCCTCTTCATCCAGCGCCTCACCGATGACCGCTTTCGCCCGTTTAACCCGGTTGGCCGGTGCTTCGCCGAGGATGCTCGCGCGAAACACCATGATGCTGCGGTTGGCCACTTTTAATTCAACGGGAGCATCAACCACTTTCGGTGCGTCTTCGGCCCACAATTGCACCGATCCAAACATCCCGAAAACAGTAAACATTACAGCGAGCAGCCTGCTCCGCATGTGTCGGATCCTTACTTCACAAGGTTCGAATCGAGGGTACGTATCGCAGCGTAGTTCACCGATGAACGGTTGTCAGACTCGCCGGGCAGGCGATTACGCCCTGCTGGTTTGGGGTCTGCCCGCGGCAGTCGCTCAAAACACTGAAGATCCCTGTAGGAGCGAGCTTGCTCGCGAAGGCTTTGTGTCTGGCGACGTTTTTTGTGTACATATCCGTTTCCGCGGTCACGGCCACTAACGGTTCCGCCTTTACGGCGGGTTACTTGGAAAAGCCCCAAGTAACCAAGGGCTCTTGCCCCTGACGTTCGGTGCCTCGCCAAGGCTCGGCATTCCCTCGCTCCGGTCCTG
>NZ_JBGLYV010000151.1:0-10794 GCF_047304225.1 Pseudomonas sp. Pseusp3
GCGTTGAACAGCCTGGGGCAGGGCAGCGTCGTGCCGGCACCGGGTGGTGTACTGGTTCGGGATCAGGACGGGAATGTGCTGGGAGCGGTGGGGATCAGCGGGGATCTGTCGGATGTTGACGAGCAGTGTGCGATCAATGCGATCGAGGCGTTGGGGTTGGTGGCGGATGCGGGGGTGGCGGCTTAAATCTCACTGGCTGAACTAGCGCTTTCGCGAGCAAGCCCGCTCCCACACTGGACCGTTGTTGGACACAAAATGTCCGGATGCCGAAATCCACTGTGGGAGCGGGCTTGCTCGCGAAGGCTATGTACCGGACACATCCAGCCAAAAGTCTACGCCGCGATTTTGCAGTCGCTGATCTAGCCTTTCCCAGATTTCATCATGAGAGAGGGCAAGGGAATGCCTGAGCTGTCAGCTTCACACCGCCTGCGCATCGGCCGGTACACCGAGCAATACCGCATCTATCTACTGACTGCCAATACCCTGAAGCGAGAACCTGTTTTCAGGGATTACGCCTTGGGTCGCTTGGTGGTCCATCAACTCAGGCAAGCACAGAATGATGGCTTCGCCGATTCCTTGGCCTGGGTAGTCATGCCCGATCATTTTCATTGGTTGATTCAGTTGAACAAAGGCTCATTGGGACAGCTGATGTGCCAAACCAAATCCTTGAGTGCCCGAGCAATCAATGCGGCTACTGGCAGAACAGGTAGCCTCTGGCAGCAAGGTTTCCATGACCATGCCTTAAGAAAAGAAGAAGATCTTGTGAAGCTGGCTCGATATGTTGTGGCTAACCCATTGCGGGCAGGACTGGTCGAGAAGCTTGGCGACTATCCGTTGTGGGATGCGATTTGGGTTTGATCTAAAACCGAGTTGTCGCCATTCGCGAGCAAGCCCGCTCCCACACCGGATCTTCAGCGCCCACCAATCCCCTGTGGGAGCGGGCTTGCTCGCGAAGGCGCGCGCCGCGGTCTACCGCTCGGGCTCACACCCCTTGAGCACCAACCGGATAATCGTCTGCGCTGCCGCTTCGTAATCCTCTTCATCCAGCCTGGCCTTGCCGGTGATGGCGGTGATCTGCCAGTCGAAGTCGGCGTAGGTCTGGGTCGCGGCCCAGATGCTGAACATCAGGTGGTTGGGGTCGATGGGGGCGATTTGTCCGCGGTCGATCCAGGTCTGGATGCACTCGATGTTGTGTTTGGCCTGGCCATTGAGCTGTTCGACCAGATCGCTGCTCAGGTGGGGGGCACCGTGCATGATTTCGCTGGCGAACACCTTGGAGGCGAAAGGCAGGTCGCGGGAGATGCGGATTTTCGAGCGAATGTAGCCGCTGAGCACTTCACCGGGTTCGCCCTCCGGATTGAACGGTGTCGAAGCCTGCAGGATTGGCTCGATGATACTTTCCAGAACCTCGCGGTAGAGGTTTTCCTTGGATTTGAAGTAGTAGTAGACGTTGGGCTTGGGCAATCCCGCCTTGGCTGCGATGTCACTGGTTTTGGTCGCAGCGAAGCCTTTGTCGGCAAACTCCTCACTGGCGGCACGCAGGATCAGTTGTTTGTTGCGCTCGCGGATAGTGCTCATAACCCGGGTGATTCCTTGCCTGTTCTGGCGGTTGCGCATGGTATCACCGGCCTCGCGCGGCGCTCAAGAATGCACCGCAGCCCGCGCTGCCGCGCTATGCTGCTGCGCATTCATTGCAGAAGGAAACCCGATTCATGGCAGGAAGCAGTTTGCTGGTGCTGATCGACGACATCGCGGCCGTGCTGGACGACGTGTCATTGATGACCAAAATGGCCGCCAAGAAAACCGCTGGCGTACTCGGTGACGACCTGGCACTCAACGCCCAGCAAGTCAGCGGCGTGCGGGCCGAGCGGGAAATCCCGGTGGTCTGGGCGGTCGCCAAGGGTTCGTTCATCAATAAATTGATCCTGGTGCCGTCGGCGCTGGCCATCAGTGCGTTCATTCCGTGGCTGGTCACGCCGCTGTTGATGCTCGGTGGTGCTTATTTGTGCTTCGAGGGGTTTGAAAAACTCGCCCACAAGTTCCTGCACAGCAAGGCTGAAGATCAGGCTGAACATGCCGAATTGGTCGAGGCGGTGGCAGACCCGGCGGTGGATCTGGTGGCGTTTGAAAAGGACAAGATCAAGGGCGCGATCCGTACCGACTTCATTCTCTCGGCCGAAATCATCGCCATCACCCTCGGCGTCGTGGCCGAGTCGGCGCTGAGCCAGCAAGTCATCGTGCTCTCGGGGATCGCCATCGTCATGACTGTCGGTGTCTACGGGTTGGTAGCGGGCATCGTCAAACTCGATGACCTGGGGCTGTGGCTGACCCGCAAGCCTGGTCAGATGGCCAGGAGCATCGGTGACGCCATTCTGCGCGCTGCGCCGTACATGATGAAAAGCCTGTCGGTGATTGGCACTGCGGCGATGTTCCTGGTAGGCGGCGGCATCCTGACCCACGGCGTGCCGGTGGTGCATCACTGGATTGAAAGTGTCAGCACAGGGGCAGGCGGTGCCGGGTTTATCGTGCCGACGTTGCTCAATGGGGTAGCGGGGATTGTGGCGGGTGCGGTGGTGCTGGTTGGGGTCATGGCTGCCGGCAAAATCTGGAAAACGCTCAAAGGCTAAAGCCAACACCAAACAAATGTGGGAGCGGCGGTGCGGCGATCCGACTTGCTCGCGAAAGCGGTCTGTCAGTCAATGTTGATGTCGACTGACACTCCGTCTTCGCGAGCAAGCCCGCTCCCACAGTGCTTTTTTTGGGGGGTTACTCGGCGATCTGCAACTTGCGCGCTTCGGTGTATACGTAACGCACTTTCTCGTACTCGAACGGCGAGTTCATCTGGCCATAGCGGAAGCTGGTCTGGTGGCGCTTGTCGATGCCGCGCAGGATCCAGACTTCCGGATGGTTGGAGCTGACCTCGGCGACGTTGAGGAAGTTGATCGCACTCTCGGCCGTGTAATCCACCACCAGGCCACTGGTATCACGCAGGTTCGACGGACCGAGGATCGGCAGGACGAAATAAGCGCCGCCCGGCACGCCGTAGAAGCCCAGTGTCTGGCCGAAGTCTTCGCTTTGACGCGGCAGGCCCATGGCGGTGGCCGGGTCCCACAGGCCGGCGATGCCGATGGTGGTGTTGAGCAGCAGTCGCCCGGTGGTTTCCAGTGAACGCTGGCCCTTGAGTTGCAGCAGGCTGTTCAACAAGTTGGGTACGTCGCCCAGGTTGTTGAAGAAGTTGCTGACACCGGTACGCAGGAAACTCGGGGTGACGTAGCGGTAACCATTGACCACCGGCATGAACACCCATTGGTCGAAGCGGTAGTTGAAGTGATACACGCGCCGGTTCCACTCTTCCAGTGGATCGTAGACAGCCAGTGCGCTGAGCGTCGAACGTTCGAACTCGCGCTGATCCAGGCCCGGGTTGAACTTGAGTTTGCTCAACGGTTCCTTGAAACCGTCACTGTCGACGACCACGGGAGCGTTGGCTTTGCTGTTGTCGGCATTGGCGACGCCTGCACAGAGTAACGCTGCGAACAGCAGGAGATATTTAGCCACGGAAGAACTCCAGCATGGCGTCGCTGTTGACGCGGTAGTTAATGTTGCCGCAGTGGCCACCGTGCGGGTAAACAGTCAGGCGATCACCGAAGGTCCTGCGCAGGAAGCCCAGGTCGCCAGGGCCGAGGATCACGTCATCGGCGTTGTGCATGACGGCGATTTTCGGGCTTTCGTGCAGATAGTCCTTCAGTGCATACAGGCTTACCTGGTCAATCAGTTGCAGCAGGCTGCCGCCGTCGGTACGGGCGCGCCACATCGGGATGACCTGTTCGGTGATGTAGCAGTCGAAGTCGCATTGCAATGCACGCTTGAGGAATGGCGTGAGGCTGGTGCCCTCGGTGATCGGGAACTTGGGTGGGGTGATCAGGCCGCGGCGGTTGATCAGGTCCGAAGTGAAGGCAATGTCGGCCGCCGAAAAGCGGAACGAAGTGCCGATCAGCATGGCCATCTGTTCGTTGCTCAGCTGCTGTTTGGACTGCTGGAAGTCGTAGACCAGAGCGTCGTTGAGGTCGATGTAGCCCTTTTGCTGGAAGTAGCGGGTCAGTTTGTTCAGCACCAGCTCATAGAATGTGGTGCTGTTGTTGATGCCCTTGACCTCGGTCTGGACCAGCTTGTCGAGGTTGGTGATCGAGGTATAGAGGTTGACCGGCGGGTTGAGCAGCAGGACTTTCTTGAAGTTGAAGCTGCGGCGGGTTTCATCCAGGTGCGAAACGAAAGCGGCATCCAGTGCACCCAGGCTGTACCCGGTCAGGTAGTAATCGGTGACCGGCACTTTCGGGTTCTGTGCCCGCACGGCCTGCATCACCCGGTACATGTCTTCAGCGTCTTCCTTGGAAATGCCCGGCGTGGCGAAGCGCGATGCGGCACTCATGAAGTCATAGCTGGTGGGCGATGACAGCTGCACCACGTGGTAGCCGGCTTTGTAATAGAGCTTCTTCAGGTATTCGTTCAGGCTGCTGTCATAGCGTGCACCGGTGCCGGCGATCAGGAAAATCAGCGGCGCGGCGTGATCCTGCGTGGCAATGCGGTAGTCGAGTTTCTTGACCGCCCAGAAATTATCCGGCAAATCGAATTCCCGTTCCGGACGCAAGGTAACGCTGCGCACCGCCTGATCGATGTCACCGTCCAGGGGCAGCTCCGGACGCAGGTCCGGCGGCGTGGTCGCGATGGTCGCCTCGAACGGATTGGTCAGGGGGTAGCCATAACTGGCGGCGTCAATGTCGACCGCCAGTGCGGACGCACTCAATATAAGGCCGCCAAACAGGGCGGCGAAGCGCAAGGAACGGAGCATGACTATATCCCTTAGAGGAAGGTGCCGAATGAGTTTCGCAGGCTATGACCGCTGGATTTGCGCCAAAGTGCCACGCATCGGCACCAAACAGGCCTGATTTCGACGTAATAGTAGCTGGACGATACACTTTGCAGCGATTGAATGCCCAGTTAACAGTTGTTAATGCTTGCGCAAGGCTGTCGTGCGATTAAGCTGGCCGCCGTTTTTCGCCTTTTGGAGTGTTACATGTCCCGCCGTTTGCCCGTGATTTTGCTGCTTGTGTTGCTGCCGCTATGGCTGGCCGCCAGTTATGGCGCGCGTTATGGCTTCATGGAGGATGCGCGATGGGTCGGCATTTGCGTGGATGAGGCAAGCCGCTGGGAGTGCCAGGTGCGTTCCAGCCTGGGGCTGATGATCCACTTCGGGGTTCTGGGCTGGGCTGCGCTGGGCGCGGCGATCATCGGCTTTGTCGTGCCGGGGCGGGCAGGCTGGTGGCTGGCGGTGCTGGCGCTGGTGTTCGGGTTTCCGGCACTGGCCCTGTACAACACGACGCTGGCGGTGTTTGCGGTGGTGATTGCGGGGTTGCGGTTGGTCAGGGAGTCTCGCGGCGCCTGACCGTCAGCCTTCGCGAGCAAGCCCGCTCCCACATTTGATCGTTGTCGAACACAAAGTAGATGTTCGCCGAAGAGCCATGTGGGAGCGGGCTTGCTCGCGAAGAGGCCGGTCAAGTCGCTAAAGAGTCAAACCTTGCGAACCCGCAAGCAACGCCACAACGCCGCCACCATCAACACACTCGCCAGCGCCCAGCCCCAGGCCTGCTGATTCTGCAAGCCTTCACGGAACAACTGCGGCGCAATGCCGGCACCGATGATGAAGGTCAGCAACGCGATCTCGCGGCGCGGCACATTCACCGGGCGGCACAGATAAACCAGCGCCGGCACGATGAACGCGACGCTCGGGAAACTGCGGTAGCGCGGGTCGAACACCAGTTCCAGCATCATCACGGCTGCCGCGAAACCTGCCGTTGCCACCAGCCAGCCAGCACGGCGTTCGAGCAAGTCGAAAGCCCGCCCGCGCCAACCGCTACGAGGGCTCAAAGTCAGCGCGGCATGGGCCAGCGCGAGCAGATTCAGGGCAGTCAGCAATGCGACCCACAACCACTCACTGGTAAAGCGCGTGGTAACCCGTGCCAGGTCACCCCAGGCGCCAATCGAGCACCCCGCCAATGCGCCGAGCAGGGGCAGCACCAGCGCCGAGCGCGTCGTGCGAACCCGGCCGCCAAGCAGCAGCGTGCCGATGAAGATCAATCCGCCAACCGACAGCCATTGCGACCAGTACGGTACGTTTGTCACTGGCCCGGCCAGCACGCCCTTGTCCTGGCGATCGGCATCGAACAATCCCCAGTAACCCCCGACCGCACCTTCACTGGCACGTTTCCACGGCTGGTCGAAGGCTTCGATCAGGTTGTAGTGCCAGCCCTGTTGCTCGGCCATGGCGACAAAACCACGAATGAACCTGGCTTCGTTGACCCGGCTCGGCAGGGCCGTTTCACGCTGGCGACCTTCGCTTGGCCAGCCGGTTTCGCCGATCAGTACATCCTTGGGCGCGAACTTGTTGCCGAACACCTGGCGTACTTCGGCCACATGTTGAAGGGCTGCGTCGATGTTCGATGGATCATCTTCCCAATACGGCAGCAAATGGATGGTCAGGAAGTCCACGGCGGGGGCGATTTCCGGGTGCTTGAGCCAGAACTCCCAGACGTCGGCATAGGTGACAGGCTGTTTGACGTGGCTTTTGACCTTGTTGATCAGCTTCGCCAATTGCGCGCCGGTGACTTCCTTGCGCAACAGGGTTTCGTTGCCGACGATCACCGCGCTCACCACATCCGCGTTGGCGTTGGCCGAGGCGATCAGCAGGTCGACTTCTTTTTCCGTGTCCACCGGGTTGCTGTTGACCCAGGCGCCGATCATCAGCTTCAAGCCATGCTTGCGCGCCAGATCCGGCAGGGCTTCGAGGCCGGTCATGGAGTAGGTGCGGATGCATTCGAAGCTTTTGGACAGCAGCGCGAGGTCGGCATCCATGCGCTCGGGGCGCAAGTTGAATGGCACGTCGAACGGCGATTGGTCTTTGTCGAACGGGGTGTAGGAGGCGCATTGCAGCTTGTGCGTCGCGCTGGCGACATCCGGCAGGATCACCGGTTTGCCAATGCCGTACCAGAAACCACCGAGGGCAAAAAGCCCCAGCAGGCAGGCGAATAGATAAGCAGGAAAAGGAAAGCGTGATGTCGCGGACATGGTCAGGCCGTGTGGGAACAAAGCGGCGCATGTTACCTGCATTTACCGCGTGCTTGGTGGCCTGCATGATTTTGACATGCAAAGTTCGGGCGGAGCCTCCGGTGCGTAGGTCGCGTTAAAGATTAATGGCTTTCTGATGTCGTTTCTCGATGGATTGAGGTCGCTGGCAGAGCAGGTCGCGATGAGCGTCAGGTTGATTATCGAAGGCGTCAGTACTCCGCTGATGTTCCAACGAGTTTGCGGTAGGCGTGATGGGGGCGCTGTGCACCATAACAATACGTTTAAGCGACTCGGCATCCGTCGAGCGCAGCACTTTCGGGGAAGTAACGATGAAGATGCGACGACTCTTGGGCGCAGGTGCCGCTTTGGTGCTGGCGATCAGCGCTACCGCGGCCAGTGCCGCCGGTAAGGAAGTGACTTTGGGTTATGTCGACGGCTGGTCGGACAGTGTCGCCACGACCAACGTGGCGGCAGAAGTGATCAGACAGAAACTCGGTTACGACGTGAAGCTGCAAGCGGTCGCTACCGGGATCATGTGGCAGGGCGTGGCCACCGGCAAACTCGACGCCATGCTGTCGGCCTGGCTACCGGTGACCCACGGCGAATACTGGGCGAAGAACAAGGATCAGGTCGTCGATTACGGCCCGAACTTCAAGGACGCGAAAATTGGCCTGATCGTGCCGGAGTACGTTAAGGCCAAGTCCATCGAGGACCTGAAAACCGACGACAGCTTCAAGAAACGCATCGTCGGCATCGACGCAGGTTCAGGTGTGATGATCAAGACCGATCAGGCCATCAAGGACTATGACTTGACCGGGTATCAAAACAAAGCCAGTTCCGGCGCCGGCATGATCGCCGAGTTGACCCGTGCCGAGAAGAAAAACGAATCCATCGCTGTGACCGGTTGGGTGCCGCACTGGATGTTCGCCAAGTGGAAACTGCGCTTCCTCGAAGACCCGAAAGGCGTGTACGGCGCGGCTGAAACCGTGAACAGCATCGGCAGCAAAGGCCTGGAGGCCAAGGCACCGGAAGTGGCCAAGTTCCTGAAGAACTTCCAGTGGGAATCCAAGGACGAAATCGGTCAGGTCATGCTGGCGATTCAGGACGGTGCCAAGCCTGATGCCGCCGCGAAGGATTGGATTGCCAAACACCCAGAGCGTGTTGCTGACTGGACTAAATAAACTTCGATCAAGCGTCTAAGCTGCTTTTCCCTGTGGGAGCGGGCTTGCTCGCGAATACTGACTGTCAGTTGACTGAGAGGTTGACCGACATGCGGCTTTCGCGAGCAAGCCCGCTCCCACATTGATTTGTGGCGTGCTGATAAATGGCGAAAACGCCATGTGGTTCTAAGACTAAGGTCGTCTGGAACCTGCCCCGCAGCCGCATAGAGTGGATACCGTTCCAACTAAATCTGTGCTGCGAGGATAAAAACAATGAACGACAGCATTTACCTCTCGATTCAAAACAGCCCGCGCTTCAAGGAGCTGGTTAGCAAGAGGGAACGATTCGCCTGGATTCTTTCGGCGGTCATGCTAGGGCTTTACTCCGCATTCATCCTTTTGATCGCTTACGGGCCGCAAGTGCTGGGGACGAAAATCAGTCCCGAGTCTTCGATTACCTGGGGCATACCGATCGGCGTCGGGCTGATTGTTTCGGCCTTCGTCCTGACCGGCATCTACGTACGACGTGCCAATGGCGAGTTTGACGACCTGAACAATGCGATTCTCAAGGAGGCTCAGCAATGATCCGGCGTCTACTGGCTCTATTGAGCATCGCGGCTTTTGCACCGGGCGCCTGGGCGGCTGACGCCCTGACCGGTGAAGTGCATAAACAACCTCTCAACGTCGCTGCGATCCTGATGTTCGTTGTGTTCGTGGGGGCCACCCTGTGCATTACCTACTGGGCCTCCAAGCGCAACAAGTCGGCTGCCGACTACTATGCGGCGGGTGGCAAGATCACCGGGTTCCAGAACGGTCTGGCGATTGCCGGCGACTACATGTCGGCCGCCTCGTTCCTGGGGATTTCCGCGTTGGTGTTCGCTTCCGGCTATGACGGGCTGATCTATTCGATCGGCTTCCTGGTGGGCTGGCCGATCATTCTGTTCCTGATCGCCGAGCGCCTGCGCAACCTGGGCAAGTACACTTTTGCCGACGTGGCGTCCTATCGCCTGGGGCAAACCCAGATCCGCACACTGTCCGCCTGCGGTTCGCTGGTGGTGGTGGCGTTCTACCTGATCGCCCAGATGGTCGGTGCCGGCAAGCTGATCCAGTTGCTGTTCGGCCTCGACTATCACGTCGCGGTGATCCTGGTGGGTGTGCTGATGTGCCTTTACGTGTTGTTCGGCGGCATGCTGGCGACCACCTGGGTACAAATCATCAAGGCTGTCCTGCTGTTGTCCGGCGCTTCCTTCATGGCGCTGATGGTGATGAAGCACGTCAACTTCGACTTCAACATCCTGTTTTCCGAGGCGATCAAGGTTCACCCTAAAGGTGAGGCGATCATGAGCCCGGGCGGTCTGGTAAAGGATCCGGTGTCGGCGTTCTCCCTCGGCCTGGCACTGATGTTCGGTACCGCAGGTCTGCCGCATATCCTGATGCGCTTCTTCACCGTGAGTGACGCAAAGGAAGCTCGCAAGAGCGTGCTGTACGCAACCGGCTTCATTGGCTACTTCTACATCCTGACCTTCATCATCGGTTTCGGCGCGATCCTGCTGGTCAGCACCAACCCGGCCTTCAAAGACGCGGCCGGCGCGTTGCTCGGTGGTAACAACATGGCGGCGGTACACCTGGCCAATGCGGTCGGTGGCAGCATTTTCCTGGGCTTCATCTCGGCGGTGGCGTTCGCGACCATTCTGGCGGTCGTTGCCGGCCTGACCCTGGCCGGTGCTTCGGCGGTGTCCCACGACCTGTATGCCAGCGTGATCAAGAAGGGCAAGGCCAACGAGAAGGATGAGATTCGTATTTCGAAGATCACCACCGTTGCCCTGGGTGTGCTGGCCATTGTTCTGGGCATTCTGTTCGAAAGCCAGAACATCGCGTTCATGGTGGGCCTGGCGTTCTCCATCGCGGCGAGCTGCAACTTCCCGGTGCTGCTGCTTTCGATGTACTGGAAAAAGCTGACCACTCGCGGTGCGATGATCGGTGGCTGGATGGGGCTGATCAGTGCGGTAGGCCTGATGATCCTTGGCCCAACCATCTGGGTGCAGATCCTGCATCATGAGAAAGCCATCTTCCCGTATGAGTATCCGGCGTTGTTCTCGATGATGATTGCCTTTGTCGGGATCTGGTTCTTCTCGGTTACCGACAAGTCCACTGCGGCTGACAATGAGCGGGCGTTGTTCTTCCCGCAGTTTGTTCGTTCGCAGACCGGGTTGGGGGCGAGTGGGGCGGTTTCGCACTAAGGCTTCAATGTTTTATATATAAGTTGCACTGACATCCAATGCCCCGGTCGAGAGATCGGGGCATTTTTGTTGGGCGATAATCGACCGGAATTTTTTTGGTGTGTATATCCGTTGCTGCGGTAACGGCGACTTAGGGTTTCGCCCTTACGGCGACTCACTTTTTTTAACAAGCGCCTTAAAAAAAGTAAGCAAAAAAAGCGCTCGCCCCGAACGTCCGGCCCCTCGCCAGGGCTCGGGGTTCCTTCGCTCCGGCATTCATCCGGGGGCATTGCTCT
>NZ_JBGLYV010000152.1:0-10606 GCF_047304225.1 Pseudomonas sp. Pseusp3
GTCGTGATGACCACGCCGATCGCCGCGCCATTGGTGGCGCCGGCTGCCGAGCGCTCCGATGACGTGCTGGGCCAGGCTCAGTCGCACATCAATGCCGGTCGCCTGAACCAGGCTGCCGCATTGCTGGAGGATGGCGTCAAGCAAGAGCCCAAGCGCAGCGACCTGCGCTTGAAGCTGATGGAAGTCTACGGCCAGCAAGGCGACCGCGATGCGTTCGTCGGCCAGGAGCGTCAGTTGGTGGCCAATGGCGACAACTTCGCCCAGGTTGAAAAACTCAAAAGCCGCTTCCCGGCCATGGCGCTGGTGGCTGCCGGTGGCATCGCCGCAGCCGCCGTTGCTGCCGAGCTGGACGCGCAATACGTCAAGGATCTGTTGCTCGACGAGCCACAGGCACCGGCACCAGAGCCGGCACCGTTCGAGGATGATCTCGACAGCGCCTTCGACCTGAGCCTGGACGATCTGGGCACGATCACACCGGTGGCGCCTGCAGCTGCGCCGGAGCCTGAAGTGGCGGCGCTGGCGGATCTGGAAGAATTCCCGCTGGATGACGACCTGAGTTTCGAGTCGGTGTTGCAGCAACAGACTGAAATCAAGGAAAGCCTCGACGATCTGTCGGACTTCGATCTTGACCTGGATCTCGGTGCGCAACCGTCGCCGGCGATGCTGGCTGAAGACGATTTCCTGCTGGATCTGGATGCAGGGGTGAAGGATTTCCCGGTTGCCGAAACCCCGGCTGTTCCTGAGGTCGCGCTGGATGATCTGGAATTGCCGGCCGATTTCGATCTGTCGCTGGCCGACGAAATGGACGCGCCGGATGCGTTCGCGGCAGAGCTGGATGATGTCAACGCCGAGCTGGAGAGCCTGTCCAACGACATCGGCGAGCCGACCTTTACCGAGGCCGATGCCGCGCTGGGAGGCGATGATGACTTCGACTTCCTCTCGGGTACTGACGAGGCCGCTACCAAGCTCGATCTGGCCCAGGCCTATATCGACATGGGCGACAGCGATGGCGCCCGCGACATCCTCAAAGAGGTCGTGAGCGAAGGCAGTGCCGAGCAGAAGAGCGAAGCCAGGGAAATGCTTTCGCGCCTGGCTTGAGTGCACGTCAAGTTGTAGACAGAGCGGCAGCCCATTGAGGCTGCCGTTTTTGTTTGGCCGCAAGAGCGATGTCGACATCCAGGCCGCCTTCGCGAGCAAGCCCGCTCCCACCGGGTTCTGTGGCGCTCACAAAACCTTGTGGGAGCGGGCTTGCCCGCGAAGAGGCCGGAACAGTCAGTGGAGATCTCTCTGGCATCCCCGCCCGGCGGCCTTATAATGCCCGCCTTTGGTACATCAGCAGGCTGTCCCTCCTTGGCAAATATAGATAACCCGGCCGCCGAAATGGCAGCCGACGGCTTTTTCCGGATCGCGCTGGGCGTCGAATACAAGGGCTCGCGCTACCGCGGCTGGCAGCGCCAGGCGTCCGGGGTGCTCACCGTGCAGGAAACCCTCGAAAACGCCTTGTCCAAAGTCGCCGACTCACCCGTTTCGCTGATGTGCGCCGGGCGTACCGACGCCGGGGTGCATGCCTGCGGACAGGTGGTGCATTTCGACACCCAGGTCGAGCGTTCGATGAAGGCCTGGACCATGGGTGCCAACATCAACTTGCCCCACGACGTCAGTGTCAGTTGGGCCAAGGTCATGCCGGCGCATTTCCATGCGCGGTTCAAGGCCATTGCCCGGCGTTATCGCTATGTGATCTACAACGATCAGATCCGCCCGGCGCACCTGAACGAAGAAGTGACCTGGAACCACCGCCCGCTGGACGTCGAGCGCATGGCCGAGGCCGCTCAGTACTTGCTCGGCACCCATGATTTCAGTGCTTTTCGCGCCGGCCAGTGCCAGGCCAAGTCGCCGATCAAGGAGCTGCATCACCTGCGCGTCACCCGTCACGGCAAGATGATCGTGCTGGATATTCGCGCCAGCGCCTTCCTGCATCACATGGTGCGCAACATAGCCGGCGTGCTGATGACTATCGGCGCCGGTGAGCGTCCGGTGGAGTGGATGAAAGAAGTGCTGGAAAGCCGGATTCGACGGACCGGTGGCGTGACGGCGCATCCATTCGGTTTGTATCTGGTCCAGGTCGAGTACCGTGACGAATTCGAATTGCCCGAGCGTTACATCGGGCCGCACTTCCTGACCGGCTTCTCGGAACTTGGCGGCTGACGCCCTCGAACGCTTTTGCTACCATCCGGGACTTTCCCGGATTTGTCTTGGAGTTATGTCGACATGTCAGCCGTTCGCAGCAAGATCTGTGGGATTACCCGCATGGAAGATGCGTTGGCAGCCGTCGAGGCCGGGGCGGATGCCATCGGATTCGTGTTTTACGCCAAAAGTCCCCGTGCGGTGACGTTCCAGCAGGCGCGCTCGATCATCAAGGCGCTGCCGCCGTTCGTGACCACCGTGGGCTTGTTCGTCAATGCCAGCCGTTGCGAGCTGGGGGAAATCCTCGACGCCGTGCCCCTGGACCTGTTGCAGTTCCATGGCGACGAAACCGCCGCCGAGTGTGAAGGCTGGCACCGGCCGTACATCAAGGCATTGCGGGTCAAGGCCGGTGATGACATCGCGGCAGCTTGTGATGCCTATCCAGGTGCCAGCGGTATTTTGCTCGACACCTATGTCGAAGGTATTCCCGGAGGAACCGGTGAGGCATTCGACTGGTCATTGATACCGCAAGGTCTGAGCAAACCGATCATTCTGGCGGGCGGTCTGACGCCGGATAACGTCGCCGAGGCGGTTGCGCGCGTTCGGCCTTACGCCGTGGATGTCAGCGGCGGGGTAGAGGCGAGCAAGGGCATCAAGGACCACGCAAAGATTCAGGCATTCATCAAAGCGGTACGCGGTAGCACCTGTTGATGTGACGGCTGGCAGACTGCCGCCGTCCACTGCACTGTACAAAGCGGATGCACTGCACAAAGCAGGCATATCCGAGGGTTTCTGGTTGCACGCAGGTCATGTTTCGCGCTGACCGTGGCAGTCCATCGATCGTCGCCGCACACATGAATTTAGCGCTAGGGCATACACGGGGCTGCGAACCAGAGCGTTCGGGCCGCCGGTACTGGAGAAAGAAAGCATGAGCAACTGGTTAGTAGACAAACTGATCCCTTCGATCATGCGTTCCGAGGTCAAGAAGAGCTCGGTGCCTGAAGGTCTTTGGCACAAATGCCCGTCTTGCGAGGCTGTGCTGTATCGTCCGGAGTTGGAAAAGACCCTGGACGTTTGCCCCAAGTGCAACCATCACATGCGTATCGGCGCCCGCGCCCGTATCGACATCTTCCTCGACGTCGAAGGCCGTACCGAGCTGGGTGCGGACCTGGAGCCGGTTGACCGTCTGAAATTCCGCGACGGCAAGAAATACAAGGACCGCCTGACCGCTGCACAAAAGCAGACCGGCGAAAAAGACGCGCTGGTTTCCATGAGCGGCACTTTGCTGGGCATGCCGATCGTGGTTTCGGCGTTCGAGTTTTCCTTCATGGGCGGTTCGATGGGCGCCATCGTCGGTGAGCGTTTCGTGCGCGCCGCCAACTACGCCCTGGAAAAACGTTGCCCGATGGTCTGCTTCTCGGCTTCCGGCGGTGCGCGGATGCAGGAAGCGCTGATTTCCCTGATGCAAATGGCCAAGACCTCCGCGGTACTGGCGCGTCTGCGTGAAGAAGGCATTCCGTTCATCTCCGTGTTGACCGACCCGGTCTACGGCGGCGTTTCCGCCAGTCTGGCGATGCTGGGCGACGTGATTGTCGGCGAGCCGAAGGCGTTGATCGGTTTTGCCGGTCCGCGTGTGATCGAGCAGACCGTGCGCGAAAAACTGCCGGAAGGCTTCCAGCGCAGCGAATTCCTGCTGGAGCACGGTGCCATCGACATGATCATCGACCGTCAGGAGCTGCGTCCGCGTCTTGGCAACCTGTTGGCACAAATGATGGGCCTGCCGACGCCTAAGTTCGTTGCTGCCCCTATCGAACCGATCGTGGTTCCGCCGGTGCCAGCCAGCCTATGACCCAACGTACCCTTGGCGAATGGCTCGCCTACCTTGAGCAGTTGCACCCTTCAGCCATCGACATGGGCCTGGAGCGGTCGCAGCAGGTAGCGTCCCGTATGGGACTGGGCAAGCCGGCGCCTCGGGTGATTACGGTCACCGGGACCAACGGCAAGGGTTCCACCTGTGCGTTCGTGGCGTCCTTGCTGCGGGCCCAGGGCTTGAAGGTGGGGGTTTACAACTCCCCGCACCTGCTGCGTTACAACGAGCGGGTGCAGGTCAATGGCATCGAAGCCACTGATGCCGAGCTGTGCGAGGCCTTTGCCGCGGTAGAGGCCGGGCGCGGCGACACCTCCCTGACTTACTTCGAAATGGGCACCCTGGCGGCATTCTGGCTGTTCCAGCGCTCCGGGCTCGATGCCGTGGTGCTGGAAGTCGGTCTGGGCGGTCGTCTGGACACGGTCAACGTGGTGGACGCGGACATGGCGCTGGTCACCAGTATTGGTGTCGATCATGCGGATTACCTCGGTGATACCCGTGAGTCCGTGGCCTTCGAGAAGGCCGGTATTTTCCGTCAGGGCGCGCCTGCGCTCTGCGGCGACCTGAATCCGCCACAACCTCTGCTGGACAAGGCGCGCGAGCTCAATTGCCCGTTTTTCCTGCGTGGGCGCGATTTTGACCTCGGTGTGACCGATCACAACTGGCAGTGGCGCGGTGTCGATGCAAAAGGGCATGCAGTCGAGTTGCGCGACTTGCCGCTGCTCGATCTGCCGATGGAAAACGCTGCGCTGGCGTTGCAGGCTTACTTGTTGCTCGGCTTGCCTTGGGTGGATACGCAGATTGTCGAGGCACTGCGGGCAACCAGGGTGGTCGGTCGTCTGGATCGCCGCGAGTTCGAGTGGCAAGGCAAGCGCTTGAATCTATTGCTGGATGTGGGGCATAACCCCCATGCGGCGGAGTATCTGGCTCGTCGCCTGGCCAGTCGCCCGCCGGTCGGCAAGCGATTGGCGGTGTTCGGGCTGCTGGCGGACAAGGACCTGGGTGGTGTTGTCGGCGAATTGAATGCTAGTGTCCAGCACTGGGCTGTCGCACCTCTGGATTCGCCTCGGGCGCGTCCGGTTGCGGATTTGCACGATGCGTTGCAAGGTCTGGGTGCTTCGGTCACGTCATACGAAAGTGTAGCGGCCGCCCTGGAAGGGCAGTGTGCCCAGGCCACGAACGACGACGAAATCCTGTTGTTCGGATCATTTTATTGTGTCGCCGAGGCCCTTGAATGGCTGGCCCGGCGCTCCACGGAGGACGCGGCAAATGGCATTGCTGGATAAGGCATACAAACAGCGCATGGTTGGCGCCCTGGTGTTGGTTGCGCTGGCGGTGATTTTTCTGCCGATGCTGTTTTCCCGCCAGGACGAACAGCGCCAGGTGACGGTCGAAGCCCCTGCGGCTCCGCAGGCGCCTGTGATGCCTCAGGTGCAGGTCGAACCCGTGGTGGTGCCTGAGCCGCAAGCCTTGCCTCAGGAGCCCGTGCCGAGCGATGACGAAATCGCCCAGCAGGAAGCACAGGCGGTGCCAGCTGTGCCGGTGGCGCCAGCTCCTGCTACCGCTGCGGCTGCCAAACCGGTTGCACCGCCGCCTGCGCCAGCCCCGGTCCCGGCTCTGGCCGCCAAGCCTGCGACAGCGCCTGCCCAGCCCATTACAGCGGCACCGGGCAAGCCGGACACCACGCAAAGCCGCGTCGATGCCAATGGCTTGTCTGTCAGCTGGTCGGTGCAACTGGCGAGCCTGTCGAGTCGTGAAAGCGCGGAAAAACTGCAGAAAACCCTGCGCAGCCAGGGTTACAACGCCTACATCCGTACCGCCGACGGCAAAAACCGGGTGTTTGTCGGGCCGCTGATCGAGCGCGCTGAAGCCGACCGTCTGCGTGACTTGCTCAACCGCCAGCAGAACCTCAAGGGGTTTGTCGTGCGCTTTCAGCCGGAACGTGGTTAAAACTATCGCCCCGATATGAAATGCACTGACAATCGCAGCTTACCGATAAGCATGGGCTCTGCTAAAATGCGCCGCCTTATCCGTCTGTAGGCTGCACTGTGCCATTTACCTGGGTTGACTGGGCGATCGTAGCAATCGTCGCCATCTCCGCATTGATCAGTCTGAGCCGCGGCTTCGTCAAGGAAGCTCTGTCGCTGGTGACCTGGATCATCGCAGGAGTCGTAGCCTGGATGTTCGGTGGCTCACTGTCCGAGTACCTGGGCGGGTACATTCAAACACCGTCGGCCCGTATAATCACGGGCTGTGCCATCATGTTTGTCGCCACTTTAATCGTAGGCGCAATGATCAATTATCTTATCGGCGAACTGGTTCGCGTCACCGGGCTCTCCGGGACCGACCGATTCCTCGGCATGGCCTTCGGCGCCGCGCGTGGCGGGTTGCTGGTGGTTGTCGCCGTCGGGCTGTTGAGCCTGGGGCCGGTACAGCAGGACGGGTGGTGGAAAGAGTCACAGCTCGTGCCAAAATTTCTATTGGTCGCCGACTGGTCCAAAAACCTGATCCTCGGGTGGAGCAGTCAGTGGCTTGCCAGCGGAATCAGCGTACCCGCTGATATTCCGTTCAAGGAGCAACTCTTGCCGATGGCCAAAACGCCTCAGTGAGTAGTGCTCAGTTCAGATCCATTAAGTAGGGGTTGCGTCGCATGTGTGGCATCGTCGGTATCGTCGGTAAGTCGAACGTCAATCAGGCGCTGTATGACGCGCTAACCGTCCTCCAGCACCGCGGCCAGGACGCTGCCGGTATCGTGACCAGCCATGATGGCCGGTTATTCCTGCGCAAGGACAACGGTCTGGTGCGTGACGTGTTCCAGCAGCGTCACATGCAGCGCCTGGTCGGCCACATGGGCATTGGCCATGTGCGTTATCCGACCGCGGGCAGCTCGACGTCGGCTGAAGCTCAACCGTTTTACGTCAACTCGCCTTACGGCATCACCCTGGCGCACAACGGTAACCTGACCAACGTTGAACAACTGGCCAAGGAGATTTACGAATCCGACCTGCGCCACGTCAACACCAGTTCCGATTCGGAAGTGCTGCTCAACGTGTTTGCGCACGAACTGGCCCAGCGCGGCAAGTTGCAGCCGACCGAAGAAGACGTGTTCGCCGCCGTCACTGACGTGCACAACCGTTGCGTCGGTGGTTATGCCGTCGTAGCGATGATCACCGGCTACGGCATCGTCGGCTTCCGCGACCCGCACGGCATCCGCCCGATCGTTTTCGGCCAGCGTCACACCGACGAAGGCGTCGAGTACATGATCGCCTCGGAAAGCGTTTCCCTGGACGTGCTCGGCTTCACCCTGATTCGCGACCTGGCTCCCGGCGAAGCGGTCTACATCACTGAAGAGGGCAAGCTGTACACCCGTCAGTGCGCGACCAACCCGTCCCTCACCCCGTGCATCTTCGAACACGTCTACCTGGCGCGTCCGGATTCGATCATCGACGGCGTGTCGGTCTACAAGGCCCGTCTGCGCATGGGTGAGAAACTCGCCGAGAAGATCCAGCGCGAGCGTCCGGATCACGACATCGACGTGGTCATCCCGATTCCGGACACCAGCCGCACCGCGGCGCTGGAACTGGCGAACCACCTGGGCGTGAAGTTCCGCGAAGGCTTCGTGAAGAACCGCTACATCGGCCGGACCTTCATCATGCCGGGCCAGGCCGCGCGGAAAAAATCCGTACGCCAGAAACTCAACGCCATCGAGCTGGAATTTCGCGGCAAGAACGTGATGCTGGTGGATGACTCCATCGTTCGCGGTACCACTTGCAAGCAGATCATCCAGATGGCCCGCGAAGCCGGCGCGAAGAACGTTTACTTCTGTTCCGCGGCTCCAGCGGTTCGCTACCCGAACGTCTACGGCATCGACATGCCGAGCGCCCACGAACTGATCGCCCACAACCGTTCGACCCAGGACGTGGCTGACCTGATCGGCGCCGACTGGCTGGTCTATCAGGACCTGCCTGACTTGATCGAAGCGGTCGGTGGCGGCAAGATCAAGATCGACAAGTTCGATTGCGCGGTGTTCGATGGCCAGTACGTCACCGGCGACGTCGACGAGGCTTACCTGAACAAGATCGAGCAGGCACGCAACGATGCCTCCAAGGTCAAGACGCAGGCAGTCAGTGCGATCATCGATCTGTACAACAACTGAGTGACTACCGGCCCTGAGGGGCCGGTTTTGTATCTGGCAAAAAGACTTTCATCTATCAAGAGCAGGGCAAGGAGTGACAGCATGAGTCAGGAATGGGATGCCGGTCGGCTGGACAGCGACCTCGAAGGTGTAGCGTTCGATACCCTGGCCGTACGCGCCGGTCAGCACCGCACGCCGGAAGGCGAACACGGTGATCCGATGTTCTTCACCTCCAGCTACGTATTCCGTACCGCCGCCGACGCCGCTGCGCGCTTCGCTGGCGAAGTACCGGGCAACGTCTATTCGCGCTACACCAACCCGACCGTGCGCGCGTTCGAAGAGCGCATTGCCGCGCTGGAAAGCGCCGAGCAGGCCGTGGCCACGGCCACCGGCATGGCGGCCATCATGGCCGTGGTGATGAGCCTGTGCAGCGCCGGTGATCATGTGCTGGTGTCGCGCAGCGTATTCGGCTCGACCATCAGCCTGTTCGAAAAGTACTTCAAGCGCTTCGGCATCGAAGTCGACTACGTTGCCCTGGCCGATCTGTCCGGTTGGGATGCGGCGATCAAGGCCAACACCAAGCTGCTGTTCGTCGAATCGCCGTCCAATCCGTTGGCCGAGTTGGTGGACATTGCGGCTCTGTCGGAAATCGCGCATGCCAAAGGCGCGATGCTGGTGGTCGACAACTGCTTCTGCACGCCGGCACTGCAACAGCCGCTGAAAATGGGCGCGGACATCGTCGTGCACTCGGCCACCAAGTTCATCGACGGCCAGGGCCGTTGCATGGGCGGCGTGGTCGCCGGTCGTAGCGAGCAGATGAAAGAAGTGGTGGGCTTCCTGCGTACCGCGGGGCCGACCCTGAGCCCGTTCAACGCCTGGATCTTCCTCAAGGGTCTGGAAACCCTGAACCTGCGGATGAAAGCGCATTGCGCCAATGCCCAGCAACTGGCCGAGTGGCTGGAGCAGCAGGCAGGCATCGAGAAAGTCCATTACGCCGGCCTCAAGAGCCATCCGCAGCACGAGCTGGCGCTGCGTCAGCAGAAGGGTTTCGGTGCTGTCGTCAGTTTTGAGGTGAAGGGTGGCAAAGAGGGGGCCTGGCGTTTTATCGATGCCACGCGCCTGATTTCGATCACCGCCAACCTGGGTGACAGCAAGACCACCATCACGCATCCGAGCACCACGTCCCATGGCCGCCTGGCGCCGCAAGAGCGTGAAGCGGCGGGCATTCGTGACAGCCTGATCCGCATTGCGGTCGGTCTTGAGGACGTGGCGGACCTGCAAGCCGATCTGGCGCGCGGCCTGGCTGCGCTGTGATCGAGTTGGCTACGCCGACCACGAGCTCGAATGGCCGCGTAGCGCTGGTGACCGGTGCTGCGCGGGGCATTGGCCTGGGGATCTCGGCCTGGCTGATCAGTGAAGGCTGGCAAGTCGTGCTGACGGATCTGGACCGGGAGCGCGGCTCGAAAGTGGCGAAAGTGCTGGGCGACAACGCCTGGTTCATCGCCATGGATGTCGCCAACGAAGGGCAGGTCGCGCTGGGCGTGGCCGAGGTGCTCGGCCAGTTCGGGCGCCTCGATGCGCTGGTGTGCAATGCGGCAGTTGCCGATCCACACAACATCACGCTGGAAAGCCTGGATCTGGCGCACTGGAATCGGGTGTTGGCGGTGAACCTCAGTGGGCCGATGTTGCTGGCCAAGCACTGTGCACCGTACCTGCGCGCTCACAGCGGTGCCATCGTCAATCTGGCCTCGACCCGCGCCGGGCAGTCGGAACCCGACACGGAAGCCTATGCGGCGAGCAAGGGCGGTTTGTTGGCCCTGACTCACGCGTTGGCCATCAGTCTTGGTCCGGAGATCCGGGTCAATGCCGTCAGTCCTGGCTGGATCGACGCGCGCGACCCCTCGGTGCGGCGGGCTGAACCATTGACCGAGGCCGATCATGCCCAGCATCCGGCGGGCAGGGTGGGTACGGTTGAGGATGTCGCGGCGATGGTCGCCTGGCTGCTGTCGAGGAATGCCGGATTTGTCACCGGTCAGGAATTCGTGGTCGATGGCGGCATGACCAAGAAGATGATTTACAGCGAGTAATCGGCCAAGGACGCTGTCTGCGGCATTGATGTTGAAAGTGCCACCGTCTTCGCGAGCAAGCCCGCTCCCACATTGGATTGTGTTGTGTCTGAAAGAACGCGGTCCAATGTGGGAGCGGGCTTGCTCGCGAAAGCGGTCTGACTGCTGTAGGTGCCCTCCCGATTGAAAGAATTTTGTCTTTTTCAGAAAAACTTCAAGCAGGGTATTGACTTAGGTTCGTTACCTGCGTAAATTTCGCGGCCTCGGAGATGCAAACGGGTGATTAGCTCAGCTGGGAGAGCGTCTGCCTTACAAGCAGAATGTCGGCGGTTCGATCCCGTCATCACCCACCAC
>NZ_JBGLYV010000153.1:0-10253 GCF_047304225.1 Pseudomonas sp. Pseusp3
GATTTCGTCTTAGGAAACCCAGGCGATCTGTCTCTTGCAGCGCCTTGTTATAAGAATTCGAGTTGTCCACGAAATCAGGGAGGCACCCCTCATCTGTTAAACAGTATGCCTAGTCACTGATCGACCAGGAGTATCCGATCAAACAGTAAGTGCGATCACACAATGCTGGCGGCAGCTGTAAGTGCTAAACGAATGCAGATGCACTACAACAATACATAGAACCCTGAGGTCCTGACAGGAAGCGAGCGAATGTGGATGGAACACAAACTCTGTGTCGTCAGGCTGGCTCGGTTCGCATCCGCTTCGCTCATTATCTTAGCCCCCAGTGCAGTCGCAGAGGATCTCGAACCCAGGTCCTACGCCAATACGCCGGTCGGTATCAATTTCCTGCTCATGGGGTACAGCGACCTCCATGGTAGCGTAACCGCCAACCCCTCAGTCCCACTCGAGGATGCCAAGCTCAACATCAAGACTGTCGTGTTTGCCTTTGCCAGGTCCCTGGACGTCTGGGGCCGCTCCGGGAAGTTCGATATCGTCGTGCCTGAAGCCAGATTGACGGGCTCGGCCCTGTTCGCCGGTGAACCCAAGGAGCGAAATGTTACTGGGTTGATCGATCCAAGATTCCGCTTCTCGGTCAACTTATATGGCGCCCCGGCGATGTCCCTGGCTGAGTTCCCCAGCTATCAACAGGATGTGATTATCGGCGCCAGCCTGGCAATTACGGCGCCACTTGGCCAATACGACTCCAGTAAGCTGGTAAATCTCGGCAACAACCGCTGGTCATTCAAGCCCGAACTTGGGATTTCCAAGCGCTTGGGACCCGTGACCCTGGAATTATCCGGTGCGGGAACCTTTTACACCGACAATGACCAGTACCTTGGCGACCGTACATTTTCCCAGAACCCGACTTACCAGGCACAGGTGCATCTTATCTATGCCTTTAGAAACGGTGTCTGGGCCTCGCTGGATGGGACCTACTTCGCTGGCGGGAGTACCTCAGTCGATGGGGTCGGTAACCACGACTTTCAGGAAAATACACGCTATGGGGGCACCCTCTCGCTGCCGTTGAACCGAAATCACTCACTAAAGCTGTTTGCGAGTGATGGTGCGCATACCCGTACCGGCAGCGAATACGATGCTATTGGCATCGTCTGGCAGTATCGCTTCGGCGGAGGGCTTTGAAACCTGGGACTTACGCTACATTCCATTCATGCGTTCGTGAGACATTTGTCTGATGCTGGTTGTTACCTGCCAATTGTGACAGGCAGGTATCGGCTGTGGATTCAACCGGTCGAGGAAAGTCCGTTGCTATTCGGTCAGTAGTGGACGTTTGGAGTACGGAAGTAATCGTCCCCTCTTTTTGTCTATCATCGCGCTGTCGCAGGACAACCCGCTCGCGCAAGCCCGTGCTCGGCAACGTCGAGCTCGGGGGGGCAGAACCTGCTGCTGGAAACAGGCCATTGCCTGTGCAAGTAGGAACTCTCGATCTGCTGCGTCGCTGCTTCAGGGCGACGCGACGAGCTGAAGGGTACAGCCCCCCCGGTGTCGAGGTGGAGCGCGGCTGATTGGGCCTGCCGATGATCCATGTCATAGGGAGGCCCTTGCCGTAGCGAGGATTGGCCCGTCTACTTCTGCTGCCTACTGCCTTTGATGTTACCGGCAACCCCGCCGGCGACGGCACCAATCGCAGCGCCAGTCCATCCACTGCCACCGGAGATCGCGGCAATGCCAGCGCCGGCCGCAGCACCGATAGCCGCACCGCTCACCGTCCCCTGCTGCTTAGCAGTCATCGAGGTGCAACCGATCACGCTCGCTGCGGTGAGGACTGCGGCAAACAATTGCAACCTCTTCATGTTCACCTCCGCTACTTATTCTGTTTCAGTCCGGGCAAGACCATCTCGAACCAGATGGTCTCGATGACGGGGCGTTTCACGCGGTCGGGATTGGCGGCGTACCACTGGTTCAGCCCTTCGCGCACACTGTCGAGCGTATGGCCCTTCAGGCCCTTGCCGAAACGCGGAATCAGGCTCTGCTCATCGGATGGCGGCTTCGACCCATAGTAGGCCCTCTCCACCTGATAAGCGTTGGCGATGCCGATGAGATAGACCTTCTTGAGCTGCTCCGACGACTGCACCCATTGCTCGCCGGTGATCATGGCAACCTCTTCGGCACGGGTAATGCCCGATGCCGTCGCCAGGGTCATGCATGCCGCCATTACCAACGTACTCATTCGCAATGCTCTCATCGTCTTCCCTCCTCGACAGGCTGAACCTCAACGCCGTGGTGCGGTGTGCACCGGGGCCCTAGGTCGCTTCGCCAGAACGCACTTCGAACCGGAAAAGCACACCGGAGCTTTATCGGACTATCGCCGGGGCCCGAATATCAATGCCCGCGCCCACAATTGCTCCCGCTGCACACGAACTACGCTGCAGTCCTAATCAGGCTCAGCCGTGATCCCTTCCGCCGCGCGCTGCTTCGCCTCCCGCGCTTCCATGATCAGCCGATAGGCAATGTAGTACTTGTAGATGTTGCTGACGTAAGTCACTGTCTCCGCGCCGATTCGCTCGGCAGCAACGTACTCGACGTTATGGAACCAGATGTTGGGATCCAGCCCGCGCTTGGCGGCTTCCTCGCGCAATCGGGCAACTCGGGCGGGACCGGCGTTGTACGACGCGAAGGTAAACAGGACCTTATCCAACTCGGTCATCGGTTCGTCACCGTAGTACCTGTCTATCATCGTCCGCATGTACTTGACTCCAGCCTCGATGTTCGGCTGGGTTTGCCTGATATCACCTACCTTCAGCTCCTTGCCTGTCGCCGGCATGACCTGCATCACGCCGATGGCTCCCACAGGGCTTCGAACGGATTGATCAAGCCGCGACTCCTGGTATCCCTGAGCAGCCATCAGCAGCCAGTCGACACTGTACTTGTCGCCGTACTGCTTAAAGAACTGAATCAAATCGAGGAACTTCTTCCGCTCCGACGTGGATGCCGCGTCCTTGATGTATTTTGCGCTCTTCAGATAGCGCACCAGAATCATATTTCCCGTCTTGGTTCCTTTTCCGTGACGGGCGACAAAGTCATCTACAGCAGCTTTGAGTTGCGGGCTCCCCTTCCGTATCGCCCAGGCAATTTCTCCTCCCGTGCGGACGGCAATCCCTTCATGGACCGTTACCTTGGGAAAGACCTGCTTCCAGAGGTCCGCTTTGTGCTTGTCCATGACGATGAGTGGTAGCAGTCCGGCATTCAGCATCTCGACCAGATCCTCGTCCTCCAACTCCTCCGGCGCCAACTTGATGGTCACCTGGGGCCGACTTTCTGCGGAAAAGCGCTTGTTTAGCTCGACCAGACTCTCGTAGTAGCTGGAAGACTTGCGAACGAATACCTCCTTTCCCGCCAGATCGTCGATGCTGACGACCTGTGGTGAAGTGGGACCGGACAGGATCACTTCGCTGACATTGGTATACGCGGGCACAGAGAAGTCCACCAACTCCCGTCGCCCAGGGGTAATGGTGAGGTTGGACGCAGCTATATCACCCTTCCCGGCAACTAGCGCCGGCAGTAGTTGGTCCCGACTAACTGGAACGAAGACCACTTGAACCTTCAGATGTTTCTTTGCATCCGACTTTGAAGGCGCCATCTTCTGGTTCAGTTCCTTCTCGAACACACTGAACCAGTCGTAGGTCGCGCCGCGCTGGGTGCCCTTGTTGACGAAGTAAAAGGTCTTGCTATAGATCGTGAGGACGCGAATGATCCGCCGGTCCTTCATCGCCTCAAGATCACCGGTCCACGGCTTCTGGATCTCACTCGGATCGACGGTGAGCGTCTCCGAGGGCGGTGTCTCTGAGAATTTGACTGCATCAGCGGCAAGAGCCGGGCCGATGTGCATGGCCCATAGAATGGTCGCCAGTCCAACTATGATCAGCCGCAAGCGCGTCGCGCGATGCTCCACGGGGTGAAGTTGCTGCGACAGGTTCAGCATGATTGCGCTCCGATTGTGCCGCGAACGGCCCTACTACTGCTTAGCGATGGTTTAAGCATGGGGGCGCGACAGAACGCGACAGCAGTATCGTTACTAACCAGTCACCGCGACTCAATTCACGTTTAACTAAGCCCTTCCCAACAGACAAGTTTAGATGCCTGTGTGAAAGCCGCGATGTTTTTGACACATGCTGGAACCGTCGCGACAACAGGCACGCACCGCAGACGAGCCCCTGATCCAGGTAACTGCGCGTAGAGCTGCCCCAACATGGAAGCCTCCAATCGCCGACTCAGCGGCGCAATACAGTTATCGCCAGTAAATTCTGATAACGCAATTTTCAGAGCTTGGAGAGAGTCTTTGAAAGATGCGGCGATTCAGTCTGCTTTTGGCGGGTTTCTGTCGGCTCCCACCGGCAGCTATGGGTCGGTTGCTGCCCTTCGAGACAGTCAGCAATCGGCCAGATTGCGGACTTCAAAACTATGGGAGTGTGTGGTTTCCATCCGGTTCGCAGACAGGTCTGCTAGCATCCGCTTTTTGTATATTTCTGAGCTACCAGCATGCTACGGATCGCCAGCTGTTCCCTCCTGCTCACAATGGCTTCTCAATCGGTTCTGGCCGAACAGGTATTCCAGTGTGGTGAAGCCACAGTCACCATGAGCGTCGACACGACCCTGCCATTACGATCGACTGAAGGCGCTGACGTCATACTGCGTGTAGAACGTGGTCCGCGTTCGACACTCCTGCGGTACAGCAACGTCGATTTCATAAGAGGCACGTGCGACACCGACGCGAACAGCGCCCCACGAATCGTCTACCAGGCGGTATGCAGCGGTAGCGGTTGTTCCGATTTATCCAACTGGGGTGTTATCGATCCATTGAGCTTGCAGGCGTTGCTCGTGCCTGCGGATGACAGCCTGGAGCCTGCCACCCGGCTGCTCGGCCATCGACCGACGCTCAAGGGCGCGAGGATGAATGTGAGCGACGAAGCACGTCGACTGGGATTGCCGACGCCGTAATGGCTGTTCAGCATGTCTGCCATGGGTCGTTTGCGACGTTTGCAGCTGATTCAGACCGCACGCTCGGGTTACTTGAAAACTGGCACGCTGGCTGACCCGTTTGGTTTTTTCAGGTATTCACGCAGCCGGGCACCGATCTCGGCGATTTTCGCCTCCCCGGCACGCAAGGCTTGCGGGTTGGTATGCACCGAGTAGTTTCCCAGCGAGAGATCATAAGGATGAGGCTCCGCGGAGCCGATCACGAAGACCGTATCGCTGTGCCCGGCCTTGAGCGTAACGCTGCCGCTACCGGGTTCGAAGACGACCATTTCTCCCGTCATGACCACCTCCGGAGCGCCAAGGACCCCGCGACTGACACTCAGCCACAACGACTCATGCCCCTTGGGCGGCACATAAGTCCAGGATTCTCCGGCAGGCAGCGTGACCAGCAGGTAGTTCATGCCAGCGGGAGCACGGACCGGGCTTTGCACACCCTGGTACGTCCCCAGGATCACACGCGCCGGTCCCGTTTGCGGCATCGCGCCTGACTCCAGGTATTGGCTATCGACACTGGCGTTTTCCAATGCCGGCGGTAATGCGACCCACAGCTGAAAACCTTGAATGCGCTTCGATGTACCGACCGACATTTCCTTGCCATGCCAGACCCCGCCACCCGCGCGCATCCATTCAACACCGCCATAGTCAATCATCCCCGTACCCGAATCAGCATCCTCAAAACGCAAATTGCCTTCGGTAATGACGGTGACAGTGGCGATGCCCGAATGCGGATGCAGCGGCATGCCGTTGATGAATGAGCTCTCGCCTTCAAACAGGTCAAGGAACACAAAAGGCTTGATCAGGTGGCCAAGATCCGAAGGGCTCATCAACCGGACAATCGCGCCATGCCCACTGCCGGTGGTGCGGTAGCGGATGGCCCGCCGGGTAACGGTGTCTTGTGTATCGATCTGAGGTTGTTGCTTGAAAGGCATCGTGAATACTCGAAGTTGGCGGCCTTTCGGCCCGATGCTCCAGACAATAGGCCAGGCCTGATTACTTGATAAGGCGGTACAATTGGATTGCACTCGTCCACCAGCATCAGGAATCCCCCGCCATGCTCGACCTCAATGACATCGCCATGTTTGTCCAGGTAGTACATTGCGGCAGCTTTGCAGAAGCCGCACGACGGCTGGGCATGCCGCCCAATACCGTGAGTCGGCGCATCCAGCAGCTTGAAACGCGGCTCGGCACCCGGTTGCTGCAACGCTCCACTCGCAAGCTCACGCTCACCAGTGCAGGCCAGGGCTTTCATGAGCGTTGCGTGGGTGCCGTCGATGACCTGCTGGAAGCGGGACAGGATTTGATCACGGGCAGTAGCGAGCCCAGTGGCCGGGTTCGCGTGGCGGCTCCGGCAGACTTTTTCGACTTCTTCGAGATGGCGTGGGTGAGCGAGTTTCTGACCGCGTATCCACGCGTGCGACTCGACTTCGTGCTCAGCGATGCAAAGGCCGACCTGATCGCCGAGCAGATCGATGTCGCCTTTCGCGGCGGCCCCTTGCGCGATTCAGGCTATGTCGGTCGTCAGATCCTTGACCCGCGCAGCGTCGGGATGGTTGCCAGCCCCGACTACCTCGCGGCGCGTGGCTCACCCCGCACGCTACAGGACCTGGCGAGCCACGACTGCGTGATTTCCGCGCATCCCGGCGGCCATGCCACATGGCATTTGATCGGCCCGAAGGGTGAGGAAGAGATACAAGTGACCGGGCGCTTCAGCGGCAATACCGCTCAGTCGCAGCGCAAGGCCGCCGTGGCGGGCCTCGGCATCGCGTTGCTGCCGCCGCTGATGGCCAAGCTTGAAGTGGATACCGGCGTACTGGTCCCGGTGTTGCCTCAATACCAGCCCAACGGCTACGGCCTGAATGTGCTGTATCCGAGCCGCCGACAGCTTCCGCCCGCAGTGTCGGCGTTCATCGGTTTGGTGATTCGGAAGATGAATGCGGCAGATGTACCGCAGGTTTATCAGTAACCGCACCCGATGCTGGCGACTTACCGGGTTGTATCGAGGACAAGCCTGCCCCGCAAATGACGGCCCATGCTTTTCTCGATCGCCGCTTTGGCCTCACTCAACGGGTAGGCCTCGACGTCGACCGTGAGGTGGCCCTTGTCGAACAGTTCGGCAATGAGCGTGAGCTGTCGGCCATCGGAACGGGTGGCGAAGTTGGCGGGGGTCACGCCATAGTCGTTGGCCAGCGACATATTCGGCAGGCTCACTGGCGAGACCAGCACACCGTTTCTTTTCAGAACTTTGAACGAACGGTTTTGCGTTTCGCCGCCCACCAGATCCAGTACGACATCGACACCGGCCACCAGCTCGTCGAATGCCTGGGTCCTGTAGTCGATGGTGTAATCGGCACCGAGGTCCTTCAGGTAGGCATGATTGTGCGCAGAGGCCGTTGCGTAGACTTCAGCGCCCAGGTATTTGGCAATCTGCACCGCCATGCTGCCCACACCACCGGCCGCGGCATGGATCAACACCTTCTGCCGCCGTTGCACGCCAGCGTGGTCGGTCAGGGCTTGCCAGGCCGTCAGGGCAGTTGCGGGGACAGCGCTGGCCTGCAAGGCACTCAGCGATTTGGGTTTTATCGCCAGCTTTGCAACCTGGGCAACCGCCTTGGTCGCATAACCGCCGACGATGTTGATGAAGCCGAACACTTCATCGCCAATGCTGAACTCAGTGACGCCCTGCCCCAGCGCGATCACGGTACCGGCCACTTCGACTCCCGGGGTAAACGGCAGCGGTAACGGGATGAACGCTTTCATGGCACCGGACAGGATCTTCCAGTCAATCGGGTTGACCCCTGCTCCGGCGACATCGATCAGCACTTCACCAATACCTGCCACCGGGTCTGTAATGTCTTCCAGACGTAAAACTTCAGGGCTGCCGTATTCGTACACGCGTATGGCTTTCATGGAGGTCTCGACTATTGAATAAGGGAGGAAAACACTGCGCTGCGAGGGACCGGCCTTCGCAGCGCGGGGGTATCAACGACGGCAAGCGTCGAGGCTGAAGCGACCGGCACCGAAAGCCACGACCTGCAGCAGGCCACCGGCCATCGCGATGTTCTTGAAGAAGTGGATGAACTGGTTCTGATCGCCCAGCGCGTTATGGAAAGCCAGTGCGGTAAACACACTGAACACGGCCAGTACCGCGGCAACGGTGCGGGTGCGGTAACCGGCGATCAACGCCAGGCCGCCACCGATCTCGACAACGATCGCCAACGCCAGCGCCAGTTGCGGAAGCGGAAGGCCCACGGAGCTGATGTAGCCGACCATCATCGCGGGAGCGGCCAGTTTCGAAAAACCGGAGAGAATGAAAATTGCGCTGAGCAGTACGCGGCCGATCAACGAGGCCGAGGCTTGGGTCACGTCGGACCGGTTCTGTTCAGAGTGGGTGGAAGGAGCGATGTTTGCGGAAGTCGTCATGAGGTAATTCCTTCAAAGTTTGCGCGACTCGCCATGAATCGCTGCTGTGAAGAAATCTTGCGCCTTGACATCTAATCTGAATAGAAGACTAATTTAGATCATTAGGTTCGAATAAATAGGCAAGCAATTCACATCATCGAAAGGGAGTTCAATCGTGAAAAACGCTGAACGGACCTCTGCAACAGGCCCGGACGCGCACATTCGCGGTCAGAGCCTGGCCGCATCCGGGTCCGCGGGTACTGACCATTACGCTCGAGGAAACAGGCATGATTTCTGATCCCGGAACACCGACACTCGACCAACTGCGGGTGTTCCTGACCGTTGTTGAAGTCGGCAGTTTTGCAGCGGCTGCCAGAAAGCTGCATCGTGCCACTTCAGTCATCAGCTACTCGATTGCCAACCTGGAAACGCAACTCGGTGTGTCGCTGTTCGACCGTCAGACCACACGCAAACCGCAGCTCACCGACGCCGGCCGCACCGTGCTGGCCGAAGCCAGGACCATCGCCAACGGCATTCATGGTTTACGCGCCAAAGTGAAGGGGCTGCTTCAGGGCCTCGAAGCCGAAGTTCACGTGGTGCTCGATGTGATGCTGCCCCCGGAGCGCGTGGTGGACGCCCTCAAATCCTTTCGGGAAGAATTTCCTACGGTTGCCCTGCACTTGCACATGGAAGCCCTCGGCGCCGTCACGGAACTGGTGATCAACCGAGGCGCAATCGTCGGCGTCAGTGGGCCGATGAACGAAGGTATCGACGGTATCGAAAGAATCGGCGTCGGCAGCGTCGAGTTGATTCCGGTGGCAGCCCCGAATCATCCGCTGGCTTCGAGCGACTCGAATGTTCCAGGCGCCGGGCGAGAGTTCACGCAACTGGTGCTGTCCGATCGCTCGCTGCTGACCAGGGACAAGGATTTCGCCGTGCTCAGCAACCGCACCTGGCGCCTGGCGGATCTGGGCGCCAAGCACATGCTGCTGCGCGAAGGCATCGGTTGGGGGAACATGCCGGCGCCGATGGTCCAGGAGGATCTGGAGAGCGGCCGGCTCGTGCAGTTGAACATTCCGGAATACAAAAGCGGAAAATATTCCTTCGACGTCATCTACCGCACGGATCTGCCACCGGGTCCGGCGGCAAGGTGGTTGATCGACCGTTTCGTTCAACAAGGCGCGCTGCTGGATACCTCCGGTTGAGGGAGTCACTTGTCGATTTTCCAGAACCTGAGCATCGAAATTAATCGGGTTTTCCTGAACGGCGTTGCATGGGACATTCTTTCGACCACGCCGTGAGCAGCCGTCGCTGCGCACCGCCCATCAAAGCCTTGGAGGCGAAAGAATGAACCGGGCCCAAGCACTGCTTCAGGCACACTTCGATACGTTTGTCGCCAACCCTGAAAAATGGAAATCGCTGATCTCGGACGACATCGTCTGGGAGCTCCCCTATGCGCCGGGCCTTGGCCATCCGGCCCGATTGTCGGGTCGTGATGAGGTGCTGGGGCACGTCGGCTGGTTTATCGCCGCGGTGGAAGACTTTCGCTTTTACGACCTTCAGCTCGATGCCTTTGCCGAGCATTCGAAAGCCGTCGCGCAAGTAAAGGCCGAAGGCCGGATCAAGGCCACAGGTCGCATCTACAGGCAGAACTATGTTTTGTTCGTGGAAGCCGAGAACGGCAAGCTCAGGTTTATCCGGGAGTACTTCGATCCGATTCAAGCGGCGCATGCACTGGACGAGACAATCAACCTGCCGACTGATTAAGTTATGGATTTTCGATGAGAGGCAGCAATTGGCCGGTTTCTACCAGTGCT
>NZ_JBGLYV010000154.1:0-10143 GCF_047304225.1 Pseudomonas sp. Pseusp3
GGTCTCTGCTTCATCTGCAACACTCCTTCTGCTCACACAGAATTTAGTTGTGTTGCATCGACCGGTTGAATCCACAGTCGATTGCGGCCCCTCGCGACAGGCAGTTGTCGGCCAATTGCCGTCACTCGGAATCGACATTCCACCTGGATAGAGAGCTGACCACGAACCTGAAGATCCCCACTCCTACGCGGCTTTCGTGCTGCTCCCTCGTTGGTGATAAAGTCTCGCCAAATCTTAACGAGGGAACGATATGAAATTGTTCGTAGGAGCTTTGGCAGTCGCGATGTTGGCGGGATGTGCTGACTCTGGCCCCATAAAAGTTGGCCCAGACACCTACACGATTTCAACGCGTGTTCCTTTCGGTGGTCCTGCCTCCGCGAAAGGGCAAGCTTTGAAGGAGGCAAACGCGTTTTGTGTGTCCCAGGGAAGGGAAATCCTCCTCGACCATATGCAGGCGAGCGAATGCGCGCTACACGGTGGCTGTGGAGAAGCAGAGATATTTTTCTTTTGCCTAACCTCGAGTGATCCGCAGCTGAAGCGTCAAAAATACAGCCCCGACCCGACTCAGAAGATCGAAATTGATCAGCGGTAGACAGCTCCCGTAGTAGGCTCGGTTGAGGACCGCGGCAACCTAAGGTTTCGGAAGTCCTGACACGAAAAAGCCCAGACTAGTGCTGGGCTTCGTTGTTTCTGGGGTTGTGCGACCAGGGTCGTCATCTCTTGTGCGATGCTTCCCG
This sequence comes from Pseudomonas sp. Pseusp3, assembly GCF_047304225.1. NCBI lineage: Bacteria > Pseudomonadati > Pseudomonadota > Gammaproteobacteria > Pseudomonadales > Pseudomonadaceae > Pseudomonas > Pseudomonas sp. Pseusp3. The sequence goes on from NZ_JBGLYV010000154.1 coordinate 738, forward strand.
GTAGCGTGACGAATGACGTCTTTCGATTGCTGCCTGTCGCCACCGGCAGCTATGGGTCGCCTGCTGCCCTTCGTGATAGGCAGAAAACGGCCAATAGATGCCTAAGAGTTCAGGAGCGACTCAATCAGCTGCGCGCGAGCTGGCTGGGCCGCAACTGCATGGAAGCAGGCAGCTTGCTTATCCATTTGCTGTAGGTCTTCCAGGTCAATCAGCCGGGCTGATGATTTTGCTCGTAGCGCTGCTTGGGCAACTCATGCCAAGCACTTCGAATACGAATTCAAGTGGCGGGCGGGAAGAAAGTACAGCCCTCGCGATAGAGTACTGGGGTCTCGCCCTGGCTATTGATCAGGTCGAGCAGGTTTTCGTTGGTGTGAGCATCTATGTTAGGAAAAACTCCTGACGGTTCGGGCCTCGTTGGCAGCACTCTGAACACTTCTTTTTTCAAGCACGACATTATCAGGTGGAACCAATAGTGTCACTTTGATAGCTTCCGTATCAGTAGTTCGCCACCAAACAGAAAAGCTTTTTCGAGAAGGAATCATGGGCCCACTTTACGAACAACAGTCGCTCTCTCCATTGGCAAACCTTATTGTTGATCGCGCGATCGAGAACACCAATCGAAAACTGATCGCCGGCTTTCGCAACAAGAGGAACTCCCGCCCGAACGCCAAGACCGCCGACCCGTTGCAGGCTGGCAAGGACACCCTTGCCGCCACCTCGGCGCAGAGTGCGATGGATGTTGCCAATCGCGGGGTAGCGTGGAAGGAGATTCTGCTGAAAAGCTTGTCAGCGGGAATCGGTTCACTTGCTACCTTGCAGTTCGATGGAGAGATCGATCTCAGCGCTGCCGATACCTCCAGCACCAGCCAACTGCCCGAGAAGCCCGGCGTTTATGTGGTGTATGACGTGAGCGGCAAGCTGGTCTACATCGGCGATAGCACCAACATGCGACAGCGTTGGCAGGACGGACACCTGAACGACCATCGCAATGGCAACAAAAAGGGTGAATCGTACAAGCTTTCCGAGCAACTCGAAGCTGGATGCAAGGTGAAATTCGTGACCATGGACTCGGCCGAAACAGCTGCTGCCCTTGAAGCACACCTTATCAAGACCGAAAACCCGCCCATCAACAAGCGCCAGGAACTGCATCAGGAACAAGGCACCCGCAGCAACATCGAAGCCAAAAAGCTCAAAGACACCCTGGGCAATGCCACTGACGTCGCTCTGGGTGCTGGCAAAGAAGCGCTGAAAAACGCAGGCTGGCAATTGCTGGAACAACTGACTTCAGCCGCAATCATGGCCGTTAAAGACGAACTGGTCGACGTGTTCATGGGTGGCGCTGCTCGCCTGAAACAGCGCGTGGAGCGCTTCCTCAAAAAGATCTGGGCGGTGATCGAAAAAATCATCGAGGCGCCCCTGAAGCTGCTCAACGGCATCGTCGAATTCATCGTCAATGCCTTGTCCAAGGCCATCCGGCAAGTCTACAACCTCGCCCGCAACATTTTCGACCTCGCTCACGGCGCCTGGCAACTGTACAAAGGCGCGCAGTCGATGAGCCGGGAAGAGTTGATCCAGAAGATCGTCGAGACCGTAGTCGTCAGTGGCACGCTGGTGCTCTGGGACGGCCTGGAACCGGTGATAGAGTCGCAATTGATTCCGCTGACCGGGATGGCAGCACCCTATATATCCTGCGTGCTGTCGGCCATCGGTTTCGGGCTGTGCAGTTATCACTTGCAGAACCTCGTGCCCCCTATCGTTGCCTACCTGGTGGATTTCAAGACCGGATGGAGCGAGTCGCTGGAAGCCAAACGAGAGGCGGCGCTGCAGCTTATCAAGGTGCAGGAAAACGAATGGTTGATGGCCGAAGGTCTGATCGAATATGCGCATTCGGTAGATGCGCTGGCCAGGGAAGCAATAGACCACCGCGAACGATTGGCTCGGCACACCAGCGTGAGTGCAATCGATTTTTCGGCACTCTTGCCAACCAACCGTATTTCGCAGGAGTCCTGACGTGTTCAATTTTCTGGGTGGCAGAGTTGTACTTACCGGGTCGCCAGCCGCTGAAGTAGTCCGTCAACCGGTGCAGAAGTTGCTGACGGCGCCGCGCTCCGAAGAGAACCAGCTGAAAGACTTCCATGAAGGTCTGCAAAAGCTCAACGCCGCGATACAGCGTGGTTCGAAGACCAGAGCGCAATTGAACGACTTTCAGAACCAGGGCAGTTGGGACTCGTTCTGGGGTGGCTTGTCGGGCAGGAACGACAAAGACCTGGCCAAATTGCTGACCGAATTTGGCGCGAGCCTTGAGGTGACGCAGAGCGTGGTGCAACTGGTCACACAGGTGCATACCGTGAACAACAATGTTCTGCGCGGTTTCAATGATGCCCTGGTGCGCGAGATCGAGCGCCTGCAAGCGGATACCCAGACCCTGGAAGGAAACCAGAACGGTGCGCTGGTGGTGCTCTACGAGTTCAAGCATCAGATCGACGAACTGTTGGCGTTGGCCGATGGCTATGAGTACTGCAGGCATGCAGTGAACCAGTTGGCCGCCGCGCAGAACAACCATGAGACGGAGTTGCAGGCATTGAGCCTGGCCTTCTCGAACGGCACCCGGATGCAGGAGCAACTCAACTCAGCGTCCTCGCGCCAGTTAGCCCAGCAGATGGATGCTCAGGGGGCCCAGCAGAAGCAGATCGAGCGAGTGACCAAGCTGTTGGGCAGTGAAATCCAAGCGAGGGAACGCCTGTCGACCTCTATGACGGCGTCGTTGAAAGAAATGAGCGACGCAAGCGAGGCGCTAGTCCAGCGTCTGGGACACGTCGAGTCGAAGATGAGCCAATTACTGGAAAACCAGCAACGAACCCAGGCTCGAATCGAACAGCTAGAGACGCAGTTGCTGGCCAAACCCGGCTGGCTGCGGCAGCAGGCCGTGGCCCTTGTTGCGGTGGTGCTTTCAGGTGCGGCGCTCGCCTCGATGTTTGCCTCATGAGGTAAGTGCAAGGGCAATATCGATTTCGACGATTCTCACCATCTAAATCATCCTAGGTGCCGTAGACACCTTCAAACGGCCGTTTTTGGCGGTTGGTGAACGTCCGCTTTGGGTTGTGGATTCAGCCGGTTCCAGCAGGCAGCTATTGGCCGATTGCAGCCTGCCGCGAAGGGCTGTAAACGCCCCATGGCGGCCCGTCGCTTCAGGCGCAGATGTACCGATAGTGGCCAGTCAAGAAGTACAGCATTTGACCCACACCGGACCGCAAGCTGTCGATGATATGATCCAGACGTCTATATCTCGCCAAGAGATCGCCCATGGATCGCTTGTCTACGTTGTTGTCGCAGTTCGGCGTGCGCGCAAACCTGTTTTACAATGGCAAACTGTGCGGCCTGGCGTCTTACGATGGCGCTGAACGACGTGGCTATATCCACCTGCTGCAGGCTGGTAGCGTCACTTTGCTGGGGCCCGATCGCAAGGGCTTGCTACTGACCCGGCCCAGCCTGATTTTTATGCCACGCCCCAGCCGGCATCAACTGTTTGCCGGTGAGTCCGAGGGCGCTCAACTGTTGTGTGCGTCAATGGAGTTCGGGGGCGGGGTCGATAATCCGTTGTCGGCATCGTTACCCGATTGTCTGGTGTTGTCCCTGGATGAGCTGCCAATGCTGGCCGATACGCTGAAATGGATGTTCGGCGAGGCGGCGGGCGCGCATTGTGGCAGGGAGGCAGCGCTGGATCGCTTGTTTGAACTGCTGATCATTCTGTTGATTCGGCATCTGCTCGATCATCAACAGTTGCGTACCGGAATGATGGCCGGACTGGCCGATTCGCGGCTGGCGCGCTCTCTGGTGCAGATTCACAACGCACCTCATCGTGCCTGGTCGATTGCGGAACTTGCGAGCGAGTCGAACATGTCTCGCGCGGCCTACGCAGTGCATTTCCGGGCTGTTATCGGACAGACGCCTGCCGATTATCTGTTGAGTTGGCGTATCAGTCTGGCGCAGAAACGCCTGCGTGAAGGACGGTCGATTACGTTGATCGCCGCCGAGGTCGGCTATGAAAGTCCTTCGGCACTTGCACGCGCGTTTCGACGCAAGACGGGTTACAGCCCTCGGGACTGGATGAAAGATCTGGCAGGAGAAGATGATGGGGCAATGGCCTGAAACTATCGAACTGCTTCAGGCCATCCCAGGAGGTCGATCATCGGGTTAACGGCTTTCCAGCTCAGTCAGAGAATGGCCGGCCACAAATATCGAAGCGGCAAGCAACCCGATGTCTTTAAGCAGAAACTGGCCCGGCGCAACCGTAATGGCTGGAAAACCGAGGCCGGGTTCAATCACGCCGGGAGTCGAGAACATGAAGCTCAAGGTCGTGAAGAACAGTCCGGCAGACAGTGCACCACCGATCAATGAAAGCTTGGGTGACAGCAGGCGACCTGCAATCAGCACACCGATCGAGACCTCCAGAACGCCGAGCAGACTGGAGAAGGTATCGACACTGAAAATGTCATAAACCCAACCCAGGAAAGGGCTGTTGCTCACCAGTGGAACCAGCCCGACGGCTTCGTAGTGGGTGAACTTCATCCCGCCGAACCAGAAGTAAATGACCGCGAGCGCAAAATAAGCACCGTAGGTGCCAAGCGCCATGGTTTTGATCCCGAGCGTTGAATGGTTTTGTGCGTTGTTGGTTCTGTGGTTCTCGATACTCAAGGTTTTCATGATCAAGGCTTCCGATAGTGTGGTGAGGAACGCTAGTCAGCAACCCGGCGCGGTATGCGTTGGGAGTGGAGACAGTGTCGCCGTTGATTCCACGCTCGTGGCTTCTGAACGTATTGCGTTCAGTGCAGATCGTCTTGACTCATTGCAGGTCTTGAAAAAGCAGGCGCCCTGAAAGAAAGGCGATGAACTACCGGGTTCGGGCCGGAACATAATCGCCGGCCGCCCCGAGTCGAAGCGCACGCTTGAGCTACTGGCCGCCTGCAGAGACGTTGACCGAGTCTTGCAGGACTGAGTTAAAGAAACCGGTTGAATCCACAGCCAATAACGGTCCCCCTGAAAATCAGGCTTTCAACAGAGTATCCGCGACTATTCCTGAAAAAACCGTCTCTACCGGCCCGGTGAGAAAGACTGATCCCACGCCATCCCATTGAACCGTTACCACTCCACCGTCACATTCAACCTCAACGCTATTGTCTAACAGACCGCGACGAATTCCGTTAACCGCGGCGCCGCAAGAGCAGGAGCCCGAACCCTGCGCAATACCACCCCCGCGCTCCCAGATACGCAACCGGATGTGCTCTCGGTCAATGATCTGGACGAAATGCACGTTCGTCCTTTGCGGAAACATAGGGTTGGTTTCAATTATCGGTCCAATCGTCGCAATCTCGACTGCTGTCAGATCATCCACAAAATAGGTGCAGTGCGGATTTCCCATGCTGCAAGCTGCCGGGTCACCGGCAAGTGGCAACATCGAAGTATCCATTTCCAGAGCCAGAGGAATATCCGACCAGCCCAAAAGCGGCTTTCCCATGTTTACAGTAATGGCGCCGGTTGAAGTTCGTTCGCAAGTCAGCAGCCCACGGCTGGTTCGCAGTACTACCGAAGTCATATTGGATTCACGCATCAGCATATCCGCGGCCCCCCGCGTTGCGCTGCCGCAGGCGTCCAGCGTTGTGCCATCGGCATTCCAGAACACCAAACGCGCATCTGCATCATCGCAATCGAGCACCACCGCGAGTTGATTGAAGCCGACTCCCCGGTTCCGGTCTCCCATTCGCCGGGCCATATTGCCTGTGATTGGATTGGGTGAGTTTCGCGAATCCACGATAACGAAATCATCGCCATTGGCGTGCATTTTATGAAAGCTCAGCGGCATGAATAGACCTCGTGGCGAGACATGTGATGAATTGACGTTTGAAAGCGATCTATCCCTATTCACATGACTTTTGCAAATTGTGTAAAAACACATGAGGCAAATGTGTTGGGCAGACCAGACACATCGTTGTGTTTGATTCGTCACCACCTGCTGTTGGTGCATCAAGGATTGAGCCGCGAAAGTCGGCCCCCCTGATCTCACACTTTGTTACCGCATACCCCAGCCGGGTGTAAAAACCTGCGTTGGTAACAGCCTCGCAGGCCACCTCTCCCCTGCGCTCACATGCCCGCCAAGCCCATCCCAGAGCGCTACCCGCGTTTTCTCAAACGCCCAATCCGCGAATTGGCCGGGTGATTGCATATGATTGTCTGTACAAGTACTTGCGTGTGCATAAGACACTTCGCTACGCAGTACATGCGCTCTTGCGGCACAAGCGCTTTCGATGGTCCTTGGGAATAAAATAATGAAAAAAGCATTTCTCACCCTTTCTGCATTGGCTTTGTGTGTGGCTGCCGGTTCTGCGCTGGCCAAGGAGTACAAGGAGTTGCGCTTTGGCGTCGACCCCTCTTATGCGCCGTTCGAATCCAAGGCCGCCGATGGCAGCCTGGTGGGCTTCGATATCGACCTGGGCAACGCGATCTGCGCTGAGCTGAAGGTCAAATGCAAGTGGGTTGAAAGCGACTTCGATGGCATGATTCCCGGCCTCAAGGCCAACAAGTTCGATGGCGTGATCTCTTCCATGACCGTCACGCCGGCGCGTGAGAAAGTCATCGACTTCTCGAGCGAGCTGTTCTCTGGCCCGACCGCGCTGGTATTCAAGAAAGGCACGGCCATCGGCACCGATCCGGCCTCCCTCAAGGGCAAGAAAGTCGGCTACGAGCAAGGCACCATCCAGGAAGCCTACGCCAAGGCCGTGCTGGACAAGGCCGGGGTCGAGACCCAGGCCTACGCCAACCAGGACCAGGTGTACGCCGACCTGATCTCCGGACGCCTCGATGCCTCTATCCAGGACATGCTGCAAGCCGAACTGGGCTTCCTGAAGTCGCCACCAGGCGCCGACTTCCAGATCAGCGAGCCGGTCGAAAGCCCCCTGCTGCCGGCCAAAACCGCCGTGGGCCTGACCAAAGGCAATGCCGAGCTCCAGGCCTTGCTGAACAAAGGGATCAAGGCACTGCACGACAACGGCACCTATGCGGCCGTCCAGCAGAAGCACTTTGGCGATCTGAATCTCTACAGCGACAAATAATGACCCTGTGCCCATTCTCGGATGGGCACTTTTTTGATTGAGGTAGGGCTGCTCAATGCTAGAAAACCTATTGCAGATTCTTGGGCTGTCAGGCTTCAGCCTCAAGGGCTTCGGCCCGCTGTTGCTGCAAGGCTCCTGGATGACTGTCAAATTATCCTTTCTGTGCTTGCTGGTGAGCGTTGGCCTGGGCCTGATCGGCGCCAGCGCCAAGCTTTCGAAATCGGCACTGCTGCGCGTCCCTGCGCAGGCCTACACCACGCTGATCCGCGGGGTGCCGGACCTGGTGCTGATGCTGTTGATTTTCTACAGCCTGCAAACCTGGCTGACCAGCCTGACCGAAGCACTGGACTGGGACTATATCGAAATCAACCCCTTCAGCGCCGGAGTCATTACCCTGGGCTTCATCTACGGGGCTTATTTCACCGAAACCTTCCGTGGCGCCATCCTTGCCGTACCGCGAGGGCAAATGGAAGCGGCTACCGCCTACGGCCTGACCCGTGCCCAGCGCTTTCGCCTGGTGGTGTTCCCGCAAATGATGCGTTTTGCCCTGCCGGGCATCGGCAATAACTGGATGGTGATCCTCAAGGCCACCGCGCTGGTGTCGATCATTGGCCTGGCCGATCTGGTCAAGGTGGCCCAGGACGCGGGCAAGAGCTCCTATCAGCTGTTCTTCTTCCTGATCCTGGCCGCCTTGATCTATCTGGTGATAACCACCGTTTCGAACTACGTCTTGCGCCGGATGGAAATCTTCTACGCCGCAGGCACCCGGGAGGCCGTGCGATGATCGAGCTACTGCAGGAATACTGGAAACCTTTCCTGTTCCAGGACGGCAATCACATCACCGGGCTGGCCATGACCCTCTGGCTGCTCAGTGCCTCGATCTTCTTCGGCTTCGTGATGTCGATCCCGCTGTCGATTGCCCGGGTCTCGAGCAATGTCCTGGTGCGCTGGCCGGTGCAGTTCTACACCTATCTGTTTCGGGGTACGCCACTCTATATTCAGCTGCTGATCTGCTACACCGGCATTTACAGCCTGGCCGCGGTGCGTGCCCAGCCAGTACTGGATGCGTTCTTTCGCGATGCGATGAACTGCACCATCCTGGCCTTCGCCCTGAACACCTGCGCCTACACCACGGAGATCTTCGCCGGGGCAATTCGCAGCATGGCCCACGGTGAGGTCGAAGCGGCCAAAGCCTACGGGCTGACCGGCTGGAGGCTGTACACCTACGTGATCATGCCGTCCGCCCTGCGTCGCTCGCTGCCTTACTACAGCAACGAAGTGATTCTGATGCTGCACTCGACCACCGTGGCCTTCACCGCAACCATCCCGGACATTCTGAAAGTCGCGCGGGACGCCAACTCGGCGACCTTCCTGACCTTCCAGTCGTTCGGTATCGCCGCGTTGATCTACCTGGCAGTCACTTTCTCCCTGGTCGGCCTGTTCCGCCTGGCTGAACGCCGTTGGTTGTCCTTCCTCGGCCCGGCCCACTAATTCAGGATGCTTGTTCATGTACAAACTGACCGTTGAAAACCTGCACAAAAGTTACGGCAACCATGAAGTGCTCAAGGGCGTTTCGCTAAACGCCAGGACCGGCGATGTGATCAGCCTGATTGGCGCCAGTGGTTCGGGCAAGAGCACTTTTCTGCGTTGCATCAACTTCCTGGAAACGCCCAACGACGGCGCCATGAGCCTGGACAACCAGCCGATCAAAATGGTCCATGACCACCACGGCATGCGCGTGGCCGACGCCAAAGAACTGCAACGCATCCGCACTCGCCTGGCGATGGTGTTCCAGCACTTCAACCTGTGGAGCCACATGACTGTGCTGGAAAACATCACCATGGCTCCACGCCGGGTGCTGGGCGTCAGCAAGAAGGACGCGGAGGATCGCGCCCGGCGCTACCTGGACAAGGTCGGTTTGCCGGCACGCGTCGCAGATCAGTACCCGGCGTTTCTCTCGGGTGGCCAGCAGCAACGGGTCGCCATTGCCCGTGCCCTGAGCATGGAGCCGGAGATCATGCTGTTCGACGAGCCGACTTCGGCCCTGGACCCGGAACTGGTGGGCGAAGTGCTCAAGGTGATCCAGGGTCTGGCCGAAGAAGGCCGCACCATGATCATGGTGACCCACGAAATGAGCTTTGCGCGCAAAGTGTCGAACCAGGTGCTGTTCCTGCACCAGGGGCGGGTCGAAGAGCAAGGTGCGCCCGAGGACGTATTGGGCAATCCAAAAAGCGAGCGTCTGCAGCAATTCCTCAGCGGCAACCTGAAGTAACCGCAGCGTCTTCGAGCGACCGCAGGGT
>NZ_JBGLYV010000155.1:0-9970 GCF_047304225.1 Pseudomonas sp. Pseusp3
GTGTATCAGACACATGGATGTCAGATGTGCCACCGCTTTCGCGAGCAAGCCCGCTCCCACAGGGGTCCAGGATAAAGTCAAAATCTCATTTCAGGCTCTGCGCACCGGCCTTCGCAATTTGCGCATCCTGCTCAGGCTTGACGCCCGACACCCCGACAGCGCCAATCACCTGGCCATCGAAAACAATCGGCACGCCACCCTCGAGCGAAGTCAGCAAGGGTGCTGACAGAAAAGCGTAGCGCCCACCGTTGATCATGTCCTCATAGCTTTTCGATTCGCGCCGCCCGAGGGCCGAGGTACGGGCCTTTTCGGTAGCGATATAGGCGCTGCCCGGCGCGCAGCCGTCGAGGCGTTCGAGGGCCAGCGGGTGGCCGCCGTCATCGACTACCACGATGGTCACGGCCCATTGATTGGCCTGTGCTTCGGCGCGGGCGGCTTTGATGATCTGGCTGACTTCGGTCTGGCTCAGGACGGCTTTGCGGTTCATGGGCATCTCCGGGATTCGGTTAAGGCAGGGCAGCTTCGACCAGTTCGATCCAGTGCCGCACCGGGGTTCGGCCCGCGCCATCGAGGTGCGCCTGGCAGCCGATGTTGGCTGTGACAATGACCTCGGGATGGCCACTTTCCAGGGCGTTGAGCTTGTTGTCGCGCAGTTGCCGCGACAGTTCGGGCTGGGTCAGCGAGTAGGTGCCCGCCGAACCGCAGCACAGGTGCCCGTCGGGAACGGACGTCAGGTTGAAACCGAACCCGGTCAGCAGTGCTTCCACGGCACCGCCGAGTTTCTGCCCGTGCTGCAAGGTGCAGGGGCAATGGAAGGCCAGGCGTTGCGAGGCGTGGATGCCGAGTTGCTCCAGCGGTTCGTCGCGCAACACTTCCACCAGGTCCCGGGCCAGCGCACTGACCTTTTTTGCCTTGTCGGCATAGGCCGGGTCGCTGGCGAGCAGGTGGCCGTAATCCTTGATGAAGGCGCCGCAACCGCTGGCCGTCTGCACAATTGCTTCGGCACCTTTTTCGATGCTCGGCCACCACGCGTCGATGTTGCGCCGGGCGCGATCGAGGCCGGCGGCCTGGGCGTCCAGGTGATAGTCCACGGCACCGCAGCAACCGACTTCGCGGGTCGCGATGACGCTGATCCCCAACCGGTCCAGCACCCGCGCCGCCGCGGCATTGGTGTTGGGTGACAGGCTGGGCTGCACGCATCCTTCGAGCATCAGCACCTGACGCTCACGCACGGTCATGGGCCGCGGCTTGGCCGGGTAGACCCTGCGCGGCAACTTGCTTTGCAGGGGGCCGGGCAGCAGCGCACGGAATACCTGACCGCTATTGACCAGACTCTTGAACAGATCGGGATGCGGCACGGTCTGACGCAACCCCTCGCGCAACAGGCGCTGACCGAGCGGGCGCGGCACCGCCGCATCGACCACCGCCCGGCCGATGTCCAGCAGGTTGTGGTAATCGACGCCCGACGGGCAGGTGGTTTCGCAGTTGCGGCACGACAGGCAGCGGTCCAGGTGCTGTTGGGTCTTTTGCGTGACGTCGTTGCCTTCCAGCACTTGCTTGATCAGGTAGATGCGGCCCCGTGGTCCGTCCAGTTCATCGCCGAGCAATTGATAGGTCGGGCACGTGGCATTGCAGAACCCGCAGTGCACGCAGGTGCGCAGGATGCTTTCGGCTTCTGCGGCGCGGGGCAGATGGCTGGCGTTTTCACTCAAGGTCGTCTGCATGGTTCAAAGCTCCGCGTACAGGCGTCCGGGGTTGAAGATGCCCCGTGGATCGAGTTGTTGTTTCAGGTTGCGGTGATAACGCATCAGGGCCGGGGGCAGCGGCTGGAACGGGGTGTCGGTCAGGCCGTGGCTGAAACAGGTGGCATGGCCGCCGACCTCGTCGACGACCTGGCGGATGAACGCCGCGTCGGCGTCGGATTTCAACCAGCGCTGGGCGCCCCCCCAGTCGAGCAACTGGCGACCCGGCAACGTCAGGCATGGCGTGTTGTGTGGCAGTGACAGGCGCCAAAGCGGCTGGTCTTGATCGAAGAAACTCAAGCGCTGCTCGTTGAGATCGTCCCAGTATGAAGCGTCCAGCCGTTCGCCACCGAGGCGGTCATGGGCCGCCGCCACCGAACCTTCACCGCCCTCGAGCCGCAGGTGCAGGCGTGAACCGTCGTGACAGGCGGCACTGATCGGCAACGGTTGCTGGCCCCATTCCGCCAGGCGCAGCAAGGCCTGTGCGGTGTCCATTTCCAGGCTGATACTGAGGCACTGCCGGGGTTTGGGCAGCACTTTGAGCGAGACTTCGGTGATCAGCCCGAGGCAGCCGTAACTGCCGGCCATCAGGCGCGACAGGTCGTAGCCGGCGACGTTTTTCATCACCTCGCCACCGAAGCGCAACAGCTTGCCTTGCCCGGTGATGACCCGCGTGCCAAGTACGAAATCGCGCACCGAGCCGACCCAAGGACGCCGAGGTCCGGACAGCCCGCAGGCGATCATTCCGCCGACTGTGGCACCGTCGCCAAAGGCCGGCGGTTCGCAGGGCAGCATCTGTTGCGCGGCATCGAGCACCTGCGTCAGCTGCGCCAACGGCGTGCCGCAACGGGCGGTGATCACCAGTTCGGTCGGGTCGTAACTGACGATGCCGCGGTGCGAGCGGGTATCGAGAATTTCCCCGGCCGTGGCACGGCCGAGGAAGCCCTTGCTGTTGGATCCCTGGATGCGCAACGGCGTGGCGTTTTCCAGCGCCTGGTTGACCTGTTCCAGCAGCGACTGGCTGTCATCGAAATCTTCAGGGCCGCGCATCAGAAACGCTCCAGCTCAGGGAAGGGCAATTGCCCGTCATGAATGTGCATGGCACCGAATTCGGCGCAGCGGTGCAGGGTCGGAATGTTCTTGCCGGGGTTGAGCAGGCCGCTCGGGTCGAAGGCGGCTTTGATGGCATGGAACAGGGTCAGCTCATCGCTGTTGAACTGCGCGCACATCTGGTTGATCTTCTCGCGACCCACGCCGTGTTCACCGGTGATGCTGCCGCCGACTTTCACGCACAACTCCAGAATCCTGCCACCCAGGGCTTCGGCCCGATCAAGTTCACCGGGTTGATTGGCGTCGAATAGAATCAACGGATGCATGTTGCCGTCACCGGCGTGGAACACGTTCGCCACCCGCAGGCCGTATTCGTTCGAGAGCTCGGCGATGGCCTGCAGCACGCCGGGCAGTTCGCGACGGGGGATGGTGCCGTCCATGCAGTAATAGTCCGGCGACAGGCGGCCCACTGCCGGGAAGGCATTCTTGCGCCCGGCCCAGAAACGCACGCGTTCGGCTTCGTCTTTCGCCTGACGCAATTCGATTGCGCCGGCCTGTTGCAGTACCTGGCGCACCCGCTCGCAGTCATCCTGGACATCGGCTTCCACGCCATCGAGCTCGCACAGCAGAATGGCCTGGGCGTCCACCGGATAACCGGCGTGGATGAAGTCCTCGGCGGCGCGGATGGCCAGGTTGTCCATCATTTCCAGGCCTCCGGGGATGATGCCGGCAGCGATGATGTCGCCGACGGCACGGCCGGCTTTTTCCACGGAGTCGAAGGCTGCCAGCAGCACTTTGGCGGTCTGCGGTTTGGGCAGCAGCTTGACCGTGACTTCGGTGATGACCCCGAGCAGGCCTTCGGAGCCGGTGAACAGCGCCAGCAGGTCGAAACCGGGGGCATCGAGGGCGTTGGAGCCCAGGCTCAGGTGCTCGCCGTCGACGGTGAGGATGTCGACCTTCAGCACGTTGTGCACGGTCAGGCCGTATTTCAGGCAGTGCACGCCACCGGCGTTTTCCGCCACGTTGCCGCCGATGGAACAGGCGATTTGCGAGGACGGATCCGGCGCGTAATACAGGCCGAACGGTGCCGCCGCCTGGGAAATCGCCAGATTGCGTACGCCGGGTTGAACCCGCGCAGTACGGGCGGCGGGGTCGATGTGCAGGATGTTGTTGAAGCGCGCCATCACCAGCAGCACGCCTTTCTCCAAAGGCAAGGCGCCACCGGACAAACCGGTGCCCGCGCCACGGGCCACGACGGGGACGTGCCGTTCATGACAGACGCGCAGCACCCCTTGCACTTCGTCGATGTATCGGGGCAGCACCACCAGCATCGGCGTGGTGCGATAGGCCGAGAGCCCGTCGCATTCGTAGGGCTTGAGTTCCTCCTGGTGATGGAGGATTTCCAGATTCGGCAAGCGGGATTTCAGGGCGTGCAACAGCGCCTGCCTGTCGACGTCGGGCAGGGCGCCGTCAACGCGTTCATCGTAGAGAATGTTCATGGGTTGACGATTCTCGCTGGAGGCCACTGACCTTCATCATTGGCCTGAGACGGCCGGCTGTCCATGGGATGTTTGTCCGCACGACGGACCATTCATTCAATAAAAACCACTCGCCAATGTGGGAGCGGCGGTGCGGCGATCCGACTTGCTCGCGAAGAGGGAGTGTCAGTCGAAGACATTGCCGTCTGACACACCGCCTTCGCGAGCAAGCCCGCTCCCACGGGGATCAGGCTCAAGCAGAATGACGCGTGTATTCGATTTAATGTCCTCCCACCACCATATGGCTGAACGGCGCGACGTAGGCCTGCAACGTCACCAGTCCACCGACCAGTATCGCCAGCACGATCGAGTGGAAGAACACGTAGCGCAGGATTTCCCCTTCATGGCCGTACCAGCGGGTGGCGGTGGAGGCGACCACGATCGACTGGGCGTCGACCATCTTGCCCATGACCCCGCCGGAACTGTTGGCGGCGGCCATCAACACCGGGCTGATGCCCAACTGTTCGGAGGTCACCCGTTGCAAGCCGCCGAACAGCACGTTGGACGCCGTGTCCGAACCGGTCAACGCCACGCCGAGCCAGCCGAGCAGGGTGCCGAACATGGGGTAGAAGATGCCCGTCGCGGCGAAGGCCAGGCCCATGGTCGCATCCAGGCCGGAGTAGCGCGTGAGGAAGCCCAGGGCAAGCATTGCCGCAATGGTGATCAGCGAGTAACGCACCACCCACAGGGTGCGCAGGTACTGGTGGATCAGTTGCGGGATCGAGTAACCCATCAGCAAGCCGCCGACAATCGCCGCCAGCAGAATGCCGCTGCCGGTAGCGGTGAACCAGGTGAACTTGTACACCGCTTCCTCGGGTTTCGGCGCCGCCACCACCGGCGGGACCTTTACCACTTGCAAGTGCAAGGTACTGAACGTCAAGACCGGCGCAAACACCGGGTTTGCCTCGCGCAATGGTTTACCCTGGGGGTCGAGTTTGGCGGCGCTGGTTTGCGGGTCGATGGCAGGGCGGGTGTCGAAGGTGTTCTTGAAGCCCTGGGTGCCCCAGATGAAGACGAAGATCGTGAGGATGATCCACGGCATCCACGCCCGCATCACCGCCGGTTTTGCCTCATTGGCAAAGGTTGCAGTCGGTACAGGCTTTTCGTCGTGCTCGGCGTCGATCTTCGTGTTGTCGACCCGTCCGGACAGGGCGGCGGAGGTGTGTACCGTGGCCGGTTTCCACACCCTGAGGAAACCGGCCAGGCAGGCCATGGAAATCAGTGCGGCGATCACATCCACCAGCATCGGCCCGTGATAGTTGGACACGAGGAACTGCGGCACGGCAAAACTGACCCCGGCCACGAGGATCGCCGGCCAGATTTCCAGCATCTTGCGCCAGCCGGCAAAGGCCCAGATCAGCCAGAACGGCACCAGTACCGAGAAGAACGGCAACTGCCGGCCGACCATCATCGACAGCTCCATTTCATCCAGCCCGGTGACCTTGGCCAGGGTGATGATCGGCGTGCCGAGGGCGCCGAACGCAACAGGGGCGGTGTTGGCGATCAGCGCCAGACCTGAAGCGGCGAGCGGCGAAAACCCCAGCCCGATCAGAATCGCGCCAGTCACCGCCACCGGCGTACCGAAACCGGCCGCTCCTTCGAAAAACGCACCGAAGCAGAAGGCGATCAGCAGCAATTGCAGGCGCCGGTCATCGGTGATGCGCGCCAGGGAGTCTTGCAGCACCTTGAACGAGCCGTTCTCGGTGGTCAGGCGGTGCAGGAAGATGATGTTCAACACAATCCAGCCAATCGGCAGCAGACCGTTGGCTGCCCCGAACAGCGCCGCGGAGCCTGCCATGTTTGCCGGCATGCCGAAGGCGAAGATCGCGATCAGCAAGGCCGAGGTCAGGGCGAGCAACGCCGCCAGGTGCGCCTTGACATGGAAAAAAGCGAGGGACGCCAGCATCACCACCACCGGTACGGCGGCCATGATGGTTGAAAGCACCGGATTGCCGAACGGATCGTAGACTTGCTGCCAGACCATGTTCCACCTCTGCTTTTTATTGTTGAACGTGCAGATCCCCTGGGGGGGAGGTGGTCTTGAGTATAGGTGGCATTGCGCCGCTGTCAGGGCAGGCCTCTGGTCCAGCAGGTCTACGCAGTTGCGGGGGCTGAGCTAGCATTGCCGGTAGACTCGCAATCCACAGGCGGGAGGAAAGCAGCAATGACTGAGCGCCATGAGGTCCACAAGGAAACGCTGTCGAACGGATGCCGGATTGAAGTCAAGGCCGAGATATTGAAGGACGGTTCATTGGGCATGTTCATTGGTGTCTATTGGCCGGACGGCACCGTCATCAATGAGAACCACGATCCACGGCCGCACATGATGGACATGGAGGCGGCGATGGATTGGGGGATCGATATTGCCAAGGGGATTGGCAACAGCCAGCGAACGTTGTGAGCGCTTCCCGTTCGAGCCCGGGTGACCGGCGGTCGCTGTCAGAACCCGAACGAACGGGCCGAGCCTTTTGCCAGCTCTACATCCAGTAGATGCTCGACCAGCACGTCATTCAGAAAACGGAACTGATCATTGAGCCCGACCACTTCGTTGCTGAAGTGATGATCGGCTGCCGGAATCAGCAACGCCTCGAAATTTTTGTCGAACATCAGAGTCAACTCTTTACGTGACTCGAATTCCTGCGCGTAGAAATTGTTGCCGAACACCGGGAAACGCACGGCGAGGGTGACGGTGTGAATCATGACGTTTGCTCCTCGCTCAGGACGTACCAGGAAAACACACCCAAAGTGAACGCCGTCAGGGCCAGGCAGGTCAGCAGATGGATCAGCATGATATTCCCCTCCGATTCGGGGTTTCGTGTTGGCCTGGGATCGATCCTACGCTGACGGCCATCAAGCGGAAGGCAATCGCGGCGATGGTGATTATCGACGCAAGTGATGGTGGTTTTTGTGCTGTTGATGCGGGTCCCTTCGCGGGCAAGTCGGATCGCCGCACCGCCGCTCCCACCCTGATCGGCGGTGAATCTGTGGGAGCGGGCTTGCTCGCGAAGGCGGCCTCAAGGGCGCCGCCACCTATACTTGAATCATGGGTTACGCGTGTCGGGCATTTCGCCCGGTGCACACTCCAGGAAGCCGCCATCTTGAACCTGCGTTCGCTGATCATTGCCGTGCTGGTGGTGTTGGCGGGGTGTGCTACGCCTGTGCGCGCGCCAGTGGAAGTGGCACCGGTCATCGTCGTTCCTGCCAGCACCTGGCAACAAGTGGACCGGGAGATCGTCGCCGCGTCGCAGGCGGCGACCGAGGAGACCAAAATCTACGCCCGCGGCGCCATGGAATACTGGCGCACACGGGTCTATGAATTGACCGAACAGAATTTCATTCCGTGGTTCAGCAGTTACTGGACCCAGGAATGGCTGTCGATGAAGGTCAGCTGGTACACCATCAGCGCCAAGGGTGAGCAGGACGCCGTGGAAAAACACCTGGCGGCGTACTTGCTCGAAGCCTATCAGGAGAAGGTCCTGGCCCCGGCGGCCGTGGAAGTCGATCCCGATGCGATTCTCGGCCTGGCAGCGGCGTTCTATATCGATATCCTCAAGGAAGAGCTGCAGAAAATCTCCCACCGCCACGGCGTGCCGATGGCCCAGCTCAACGGGCGCATCCAGAAAGTCCCGGCCATCGCCCTCGGGCCTCCGCCGACGAGGGACGCCTCGTTGTACCAGGTCGTGCACACCGAACCGCTGAACTCCTTGCCGGCCTTCGCCGCGCTGATCGACAAAGTCCATAAGGCCGGTGGCGACAAGGGGGTGGGCTCGACCGACACCGCGATGGCGCCGGTGGCCAGGCGCGCCAGCCGGCGCATGGAAGCCGAGATGGCCCCGCGTGGGGCCGCCAGCGCCGTGGCCGCAGCGACCGGGAAACTGGCCGGTGGCTTGATCACGCTAGGGGTGGCTGGCATTCGCGCATTCATCCAGGCCTTTGACCGGCCCGATAGCGAGGCGCTGATTCGCCGTAGCCTGGGCAATACCTTCGACAAGGCCTGGACCAAACTGGTGCAGAGCCCGACCAGCGGCGTCATGGCCGCCACGCTTTACATGGCGGCGCAGATCGAAGGCAGCCTGGCGGACCGCACTGCACCGCCGGTCGGTTTGGGCACCGGCACTGTCGATCGGACGCCAGCGCAACCGACTATCCAGCAGCACACCCCATGATCCAAGGAGAGCACTCATGTCTTACGTCGATGGTTTTATCGCTGCCGTACCCACCGCCAACCGTGAGCAATACATCAAGCACGCCGAAATCGCCGCTTCGATCTTCAAGGAAAACGGTGCCTTGAGCGTGGTCGAATGCTGGGGCGAAGACGTGCCGGAGGGCAAAGTCACATCGTTCCCGATGGCGGTGAAACTCAAGGACGGCGAAACCGTGGCTTTTGGCTGGATCATCTGGCCGGACAAGGCCACCCGTAATGCCGGGATGGACAAGATGATGCAGGACCCGCGCATGCAGCCGAACGTCAATCCGATGCCATTTGACGGTCAGCGCCTGGTGTATGGCGGGTTTGAAGTGCTCCTGAAAGTCTGACGCCGGCAGTGGGATCACTCCGGCGTCGGGGTGATCCTGCAACTCTTGCGCTGCCGGATCTCGTCGTCCGTCGGCCGCTCGCGGATGAACTCGAAGCGCGGCTCACCTTCGTTGTAATGCACCAGCCAGCCCCATTCCAGCTTGAGTTCATCCTGACCTGGCTCGGGCGGTCTGGCCCACCATGGCTCTTTGCTGAGGATCTGTCGCATGGTCCCCTCCGCTTTTTCGGGATGCTAGAACTATAACGCGCCTGCCGGACGGTGCCAGAAATGCGCTGGCCGGTACGCGAGGGTTGAGTACACTCAGGCAGTCTTCCCAAGAGGTGTCCGGCATGAGCGACGAATCCCGCGAGCCGTTCAAGCGTCTGTTCTTTGCGCTCGATTGCGCTCCTGCCCAGCGCCGGGACATCGCCCAGTGGCGCAGTGCGCTGCAACTGCGCAACGGGCGGCCAGTGCCGGCGGAAAACTTTCACCTGACGCTGAAGTTTCTGGGGGCGGTGGGTGTGGCGCAGATTGCCGACATCTGCACCGCTGCGGCGTCCATCCGCACACCGGGCGAGCGCTTGACGGTGGTACTGGACCGGCTGGACGTGTGGCGCAGGGCGGGGGCGCTGGTGCTCGCGCCGGAGCAGGCGCCCCCGGCATTGCTGCGATTGGTGTATGCGCTGGAACAGGCGATGTTGCCGTTCGGTCTGGAGGAAGCACCCAGGGAATACCGTCCGCACCTGACCCTGGCACGGCAGTATCGGGCGCCGGTGCCGGAGTCCGCGACCGCGCCGCAATTTTTCCTGCGTGCCGACCGCTTCGCCCTGTTCGAATCCCACAAAGGCCGCTATCGGACTCTGGCCGAATGGCCTTTGATTGATCCCCAATAAAAAGGGCGCCCGAAGGCGCCAAACTTCACCTTGACCGAGGGAGCCCAGGTGAGGCCGTTCTACTGCAGGAGAGGCAGCGGTGGTAAGGCGCTGCGTGAACGGAAAAGGTTGGAACACCACCACTCCTTGTGGGAGCGGGGGGGGGGGGGGAGAGGCGCCCCCCAACGAAAATTAATTTTTTGGGGGGCAACACGATAGGGAGACGCCCCCCCCCCCCCCCATAGACGGGG
>NZ_JBGLYV010000156.1:0-9854 GCF_047304225.1 Pseudomonas sp. Pseusp3
CGCCACGGGTGGGCAGTGATACCTGCACAATCGGGATGTCTGCTTGCGGGTACATCAGCGACAGAGGTACCCAGACACCATGGTCGAAAGGTCTATTGCTGTCGATGCGTGCAGGAAGGTTGTTGGATTTCAACAGCTCGACTACCTCATCTGCCAGCTGCGGGGCGCCGGGAGCGGGGTACTGGACCTCGAACAGGGCTTTGGGAAAGCCACCGAAGTCATGCCAGGTTTCCGGTTGTGGATTGCCGCTGACCTGCAGCTCATTGCTTTCCCAGTGCGCAGATACAATCACGATGGCTTTGGGCTTCGGCATCGCAGCGGCCAGGCGGGCGAGTGCCGGCCCGCTGGCACCGGGTTCCAGGGCGAGCATGGGGGAGCCGTGGGATATGTACAGGCTGGGGAACATGAATGAGCTCCTGAGAGTTAAGATGCAACATCTTCAGTCAGATCATTAATCTAAATCTAATATAAGTTTTAGGGCGTTTTGATCGAATTTTCGGGGTTAATTATGCAGCCTGAGTTTTGGCACAAAAAGTGGGCGTCGAATCAGATCGGCTTTCACCTGCCGCAGGTGAACCCTCATCTGAAGCGGTTCTGGCCAGTGTTAAGCCTTGAAGAGGGGGCACGCGTGTTGGTGCCGTTATGTGGAAAAAGCCTGGATTTGCTTTGGCTCGCCCATCAAGGCCATGAGGTCTTGGGAGTCGAACTGTCGGAAAAAGCCGTCGAGGAGTTTTTCAGCGAACATGGCTTTGATCCGGCAGTGAGCGAGCAGGGGCCATTCAAGGTCTATCGGGCAGGTTCCATCGAGCTTTGGTGTGGCAATTTCTTTGAACTCACGGCCGGTGACACTGCTGATTGCTCCGCGCTCTATGATCGCGCCGCGTTGATTGCGTTGCCGCCGAAGATGCGTGAGCAATATGCCGCGCACCTGAATCGGATTCTGCCGAAAGAGTGTCGCGGATTATTGATCACGCTCGACTATGACCAGGTACAGATGGACGGACCGCCGTTTGCCGTACTGGATGATGAGGTGCAGAGATTGTTGGGCGGGTCGTGGGCGTTGAAGGTTCTGGAGGATCAGGACGTGCTGAGTGAGAGCGAGAAGTTTCTGCAGGCGGGTGTCACGCGACTGGAAGAGCGGGTTTACCGGCTGACGAGCCATTAGCAAAAAAAAACGGGGCGATAAGATCGCCCCGTTTTGATTTCTGCAGCAGAAGTATCAGCTCCGACGACGAGCCAGGGCGTCGATACGCTCTTCCAGTGGCGGGTGGCTCATGAACATGCGAGCGAACCCTTGCTTGATGCCACCGTTGATGCCGAAGGCGTTCAGGGTGTTGGGCATGTGCACCGGCAGGCCTTGTTCCGCTCGCAGGCGTTGCAGGGCGCCAATCATCGCGGCGGTGCCGGCCAGGTTTGCGCCGGCTTCGTCGGCCCGGAATTCGCGCTTGCGCGAGAACCACATGACAATGGCGCTGGCCAGGATGCCCAGAACCAGTTCGGCGAAGATGGTCGCCACGTAGTAGGCAATGCCCTGGCCTTCTTCGTTCTTGAAGATCACTTTGTCGACGAAATTGCCGATGATCCGTGCAAAGAACATCACGAAGGTGTTCACCACGCCCTGGATCAACGCCAGGGTAACCATGTCGCCGTTGGCTACGTGGCCGATTTCGTGGGCCAGGACAGCTTTCACTTCATCCGGCGAGAAGCGCTCGAGCAAACCTTGGCTGACCGCGACCAATGCATCGTTCTTGTTCCAGCCGGTGGCGAAGGCGTTCGCCTCGTAGGCCGGGAAGATACCGACTTCGGGCATCTTGATCCCGGCTTCGCGGGACAGTTGCTCGACGGTTTGCAGCAGCCATTGCTCGTGACGGGTGCGTGGCTGGGTGATGATCTGGGTGCTGGTGCTCATCTTCGCCATCCACTTGGAGATGAACAGCGAGAACAACGAACCGGCGAAACCAAAGACCGCACAGAAAATCAGCAGCTGATTGAGGTTGAGGTCAACCCCATTGGCCGCCATGAACCCGTTGAAGCCGAAAAGGCTCAGGGTGATGCTGGCAATCAGCACGACCGCCAGGTTAGTGGCCAAGAACAGCAGGATGCGCATCATGGTTGTAGAAATCTCCTCATACTAAAGATGTAGCGTACTGCGGGGTATATAAGGTGCTGCACCGGGGTATTCAACCGGGTGACTATTTCAAACTGTGTCCTACGGCAACAGTCTAGCTGCTTGCAGGGCGTTTCCGGCGCGAGTGCGGGAAGTGTTTGTCAGTCAGTTCATGTCGAAGGCCCCGCCTTTGTCAGGCGCGAGCAAGCAAAGCGTTATCTGGCGGCGGGCAAAGCGGCAGCCAGCGGCGCAATGCAAAAAAGTGTTGCCGGATGAATCACCGTGCGACGTGCAGGAGCGTCGCACGGTGACTGGCCGCTTACTGGCGGTAGGACTTGAGGAAGCCGCCGATGCGTCCGATGGCCATCTCCAGGTCATCGACACGTGGCAGGGTCACGACGCGGAAGTGGTCTGGCCATGGCCAGTTGAATGCGGTGCCTTGAACTACCAGCAGCTTTTCGGAGAGCAGCAGGTCGAGGACGAATTTTTCGTCGTTATGGATCGGGCAAACCTTGGGGTCGATCCGCGGGAATGCATACAGTGCGCCCATCGGCTTGACGCAGCTCACGCCCGGAATGTCGTTGAGCAATTCCCAGGTGCGGTTGCGTTGTTCCAGCAAGCGGCCCGGCGGCAGCACCAGGTCATTGATGCTCTGATAGCCACCCAGGGCGGTCTGGATCGCATGCTGGCTCGGCACGTTGGCGCACAAGCGCATGTTCGCCAGCATGTCGATGCCTTCGATGTAGCTCTGGGCGTGGTGTTTCGGGCCGGAAATGGCGATCCAGCCGGAACGGAAGCCGGCGACGCGATAGGACTTGGACAGGCCGTTGAAGGTCAGGCAGAGCAGGTCGGGCGCCAGTGACGCGGTGCAGATGTGCACGGCATCGTCGTAGAGGATCTTGTCGTAGATCTCGTCGGAGAACACCACCAGATTGTGCTGGCGGGCCAGTTCCAGCATGCCCAGCAGTACTTCTTTCGAGTACACAGCGCCGGTCGGGTTGTTCGGGTTGATGATCACCAGTGCCTTGGTGTTCGGGGTGATCTTGGCCTTGATGTCGGCCAGGTCCGGCCACCAGTTGGCCTGCTCGTCGCACAGGTAATGCACCGGATTACCGCCCGAAAGGCTTACAGCTGCGGTCCACAGCGGGTAGTCAGGCGCAGGCACCAGCACTTCGTCGCCGTTGTTGAGCAGGGCCTGCATCGACATCACGATCAGCTCGGAAACGCCGTTACCCAGGTAGATGTCTTCAATGCCGACGCCTTCTACCTGCTTTTGCTGGTAATACTGCATCACGGCCTTGCGCGCACTGAACAAGCCCTTGGAGTCGCTGTAGCCCTGCGCGGTCGGCAGGTTGCGGATCACGTCCTGGAGGATTTCGTCCGGCGCTTCGAATCCAAAAGGCGCCGGGTTGCCGATGTTCAGCTTGAGGATGCGATGGCCTTCCTCTTCCAGGCGCTTGGCGTGCTTGAGCACCGGGCCGCGAATGTCATAGCAGACGTTGGCGAGCTTGTTCGATTTGCTGACCTGCATGGCGATGTGTTCCCGAAAATGAACGATCCAGACGGCGTTTGAACAACCGTGCTGGGAATCCTGCGTATTCACACAGGCCTGACGCCTTGAGATGCAGCACCCATATTTCCGTTTGAATGCGCGTGGTCTGGCTGCCAGACTGGCGTTTGACGAGGCGCAATCATACGTGCCGCCCGATCCGTGGAAAAGGTACAGATCGGGCTTTTTCAGCCGCTGAGGTGTGATGATGGAAAAGTTGGAAAAAACCCTGGAAGAATGGAAGGCGATGCTCGATCCAGAGCAGTACAACGTGTGCCGCCTCAAAGGCACCGAACGACCGTTTTCGGGCAAGTACAACGACAGCAAGGTCGACGGTGTTTACCACTGCATCTGCTGTAACGAACCGCTGTTCGATTCCAGGACCAAGTTCGATTCCGGCTGCGGCTGGCCGAGCTTCTACGCGCCGATCGGTGACAGCGCCATGACCGAAATCCGTGATGTCAGCCACGGCATGATCCGCACCGAAGTGGTCTGTGCCAAATGCGACGCGCACCTGGGTCACGTTTTCCCGGATGGCCCACCGCCTACCGGCCTGCGTTACTGCATCAACTCGGTGTGCCTGGACCTCGTACCTCGCGAGTAATGCGAGCCCTGTAGGAGCGAGCTTGCTCGCGATGGACCAGAGAACAACCCGGGGCACCAGGCTTCCCGCGTTATCGTTTAGAACCATCGCGAGCAAGCTCGCTCCTACAGTAGTGGATTGGCGTTTGATAATTTAAATTGCACACAATTCAATTGCTCGCTATGTTTGTCTCATCTTCCCGAATCCGGAGCTTTCATCATGAGCGACAACCTGCTGAGCATCCCTTGCACCACCATCAAGGGCGAGCAAAAGACCTTGGCTGATTTCGCTGGTAAGGCCGTATTGGTGGTCAATACCGCCAGTAAATGCGGTTTCACCCCGCAGTACAAAGGCCTCGAGGAGCTGTGGCAGACCTACAAGGACCAGGGCCTGGTGGTGCTCGGCTTTCCCTGCAACCAGTTCGGCAAGCAAGAGCCAGGCAATGAAGGGGCGATCTCCGAATTCTGTGAACTGAACTTCGGTGTCAGCTTCCCGTTGTTCAAAAAGATCGAAGTCAATGGTGCCGGCGCCCATCCTCTGTTCGTGCAGTTGAAAAAGCGCGCACCGGGTGTGCTGGGTTCCCAGGGCATCAAGTGGAACTTCACCAAGTTCCTGATCGGCAAGGACGGGCAACTGGTCAAGCGCTTCGCCCCGGCGACCAAGCCGCAGGACCTGACCCGCGAGATCGAAGCCCTGCTCAAATGAACACCTTGTCAGTCGATTCCCTGAAGCTCGACAGCCAGCTGTGTTTCAAGCTGTACGCGGCTTCCCGTGCGGTCATTCGCGCCTACAAGCCAATGCTCGATCAGTTGGGCCTGACTTACCCCCAGTACCTGGCGATGCTGGTGCTTTGGGAGTGGCAGGAAGCAGCCCCGGAGCAACCGACCGTGAAGGCATTGGGTGAGCGTCTGGCCCTGGATTCCGGCACGCTGACACCGTTGCTCAAGCGCCTCGAACAACTGCAACTGGTGCAGCGCCAGCGTTCGGCGCGCGATGAGCGTGAGGTGCATCTGAGCCTGTCGCCGGCCGGCATGGCCTTGCGCGATCAGGTCGGGCCACTCAAGGCGCGTCTATTGTGCGACAGTGGGGTCGATCTGAATCGTCTCAACGAGTTGCGCGATGGTCTCGATCACCTGTTGGGACAGATTAAAGCGCTGTCGTAGCGGGAACCCACAAGTCCAGCAGGGCGGCCAGTTCTTCTCGCCGAAAGGGTTTGGCCAGGTAGTCGCTCATGCCCGCGGCACGACAGCGTTCGCGCTCCTCGGACATGGCGTTGGCCGTCAGGGCGACGATGGGCAGTTGCGGCCAGCGTCCGCTGCGGCGGATTTGCCGGCTGGCTTCATAGCCGTCCATCACCGGCATGTTGCAATCCATCAGCACCAGGTCGAAATCCCGTAGATCGAGTTGATCCAGGGCCTCAGCACCATGAGCCGCGGTGGTGACCTCGCAGCCAAGTTTGCCGAGCATGCCCTTGGCCACCAGTTGGTTGACCGGATTATCTTCCACCAGCAGTACGCGCCCGCGGCGTTGCGGGCATTGCGTGTCGAGTCGGGCATTGTTGATCGGGTGGGTTTCCGGCTGCAGGATCCGCCGCAATGTCTGATACAACATATTGCGAGCCAGGGGGCGTGCCTGTTGTTGCAAGGGGGCGAGGGCGTTGGCCTCTTCGCTGGGCATGAAATTGCCATAAGCGGTGACCAGCAAGATCGGGGCACCAAGGGTGGGGCGCAAACTGAACAGACATTCGGGGCAGTCGGTGATGAGCACGTCGGCTGTCAGGCCAAACAGTGGGTCATCCATGGAGCGCCGTTCATAGTCCAGCCCCCAGCCAGGCAACAGACTGTTGAGCAATTCGCCCAGCCCGCTGCTGGCGGCCGTGATGGCGACGACTTTGCCCTTGAGCGAAAGGGCAGGCATTGCACGGGTATGGCCGGGCAATGGCAAGTCTGCGCAGAACTGGCTGCCAAAACCCGGCTCGGAGCTGATCGTCAGGCGCCCTTGCATGGCTTCGCAAAGGTTGTAGGTCAGCGCCAGGCCCAACCCGGTGCCGCCAAATTGGCGGGTAATACCGGCACCGGCCTGGGTGAAAGGCTGGAAGATCTTGACCTGGGCATCCTGAGGGATGCCGATGCCGGTGTCGCACACTTCGATTCTGACACCGTCCCCGAGCGTCGAAAGGCGCACGTCGACACGCCCGAAACGGGTGAACTTGAGGGCGTTGGACAGCAGATTACTGACAATCTGCCGGACCCGGGTCGGATCACCGAGCACCAGCGCGGGGAAATGCGGGTCGATCAGGCAGGTCAGTTCGACGCTGGGGGCGGCGTTCTGCGACAACAGGTTGGCGGTGTCTTCGATCAGTGAGCCGAGGTCGAAGGGGATGTGTTCGAGTTCGAGTTGACCGGCATCGAACTTCGACAAATCGAGAATATCATTGAGCAATTCCACCAGCACTTTGCCCGAGTCATGGGCGATCGACAGCTGTTGCTGTTGTTCGGCATTCAGCGGCCCGTCGAGGGACAGCGCGATCATCCCGAGCAAGCCATTGAGGGGCGTGCGAATTTCATGGCTCATGTTGGCCAGGAACACCGAGCGGGCTTCGGCCATGTCGAGGGCTGTACTGCGGGCGACCTCCAGTTCCTGGTTGGACTGGCTCAGCCGGTCATTGATCGCCTTGAGTTCAGCGGTGCGGGCCGAGACGATGTTTTCCAGTTGGCCCAGATACTCGGTCAGGCGGTTTTCCGCGTTGCGCCGCTGCTGGATTTCGGTGGCGATGTTCTTGAACTGCTGGCTGGCAACCTTGACCAGCACACCGATCTCATCGTTGGCGTGCCCGGCGGGGCATTCCAGTGATGTCGGTTCGGTACTGCTCGGGTCGCGACCGCTGAGCTCACGGATGACCCGCACCAGTGGTTTGGTCAGCATCACATAGAACAGCGCCAGCAGGATGCCGGACAGCAGCAGGCTGCGGGCGAAGCCGTTGAGCAGGGTCACTTCGGCCCGGCGCAGGAACCGGTCGCCGAAGGCGTAAGTGTCGACGTTCAGCCGCAGCGTACCCAGGGACTCGTTGGGCAAGTTATCCAGGTAAAGTCGGTCTTCGAACTGTCGATTGGCGCCGAACAGGAAGTCGCTGAACATCCGGTAACCGTTTTGCACGCCGGGTCGCTTGACGCTGGCCAGCACGGTGCCGTTGTTGTCGGTCAGTTTCGCGCTGATGATCGCCGGCGAGCGCAGCAGGCCCAGGGTCAGTTCCTTGGCGAGTTCGGCGTCGATGTTGTAGGCGATTCGCGAGGCCGGATTGTGGCTGATTTCCAGCAGCGAAAGGATTTCACGATTGATGGAGGCGTCTTCACTGGCATAATCGATGCCTATTTGCAGCAGGCTGAGCAGCGTGCCCAGAATGAAACCGACCAGCACGGTAAGCCGGGCTTGCTTGAACGACAGCCGGTTGGTGAATTTGATGTCCATGGGGGGGTGAACCACTTCCGTTTCCTTTCGCTGCTCAAGCATAGTCGATCATGCCTGCCTACTGATGTTCTCGCGAGGCCTGTACCGCGGGGGGCACCCAGTTGTCTGACGCTGTGTTTCGTCGCTGCATCACCATCATTACTGTGAACGTGCCCGAGGAGAAGTCGTGGATTCCCGATTGAATGCTTTTCTTGAACGCGCCGATGCCGTTCTGGCCCGTATCGAGCCGTTGCTGCCGGCACCCCGGCCAGCCATCGACTGGACACAATGCCTGGCCGCGCGCTGGCAGCGAGAGTCGCGCGGTGGTTATCTGATGCCGCTGGAGGTCAGCCTCGACATGCGCCTGTCGGACCTGATCGGCGTCGACCGGCAAGTCGAGCAGCTTGGTCGCAATACCCGACAGTTCCTCGATGGCATGCCTGCCAACCACGCTTTGCTCTGGGGCTCGCGCGGCACCGGCAAGTCGTCGCTGGTGCGCGCCTTGTTGGCCGAGCACGCTCAAGACGGTTTGCGATTGATCGAGATTGAACGTGATCACCTGGCAGACCTGCCGCGAGTGGTCGAACAGATTGCCAAACTGCCTCAGCGTTACGTGCTGTTTTGCGATGATCTCTCGTTCGAGTCGGGCGAGGGCGATTACCGAGTGCTCAAAAGCGTCCTTGACGGCTCGCTGGAACAGGCGCCGGACAACGTTTTGCTGTACGCCACGTCCAACCGTCGCCACCTGGTGCCGGAAAAGGAAAGCGACAACGAAAACTGGAAACGGGTCGACGGCGAACTGCATCCCAGCGAGGCGGTGGAAGACAAGATCGCGCTGTCGGACCGCTTCGGTCTGTGGCTGTCGTTCTATCCGTTTACCCAGGAACACTTCCTGAACGTCGTCGAGCACTGGATCGGCCAGTTGGCCGGCAAGGCCGGACTGGCGTGGCAGCGCACGGAAGAACTGGACATTCTGGCGGTACGCTGGGCCACCGGCCGGGGCAATCGCAATGGACGTTGCGCTTATCAATTTGCCCGTTATTGGGTCGGGCTGAAACTGTTGGAGCACAAGGCATGATCGATTTACAAAAGAGCGGCCAGGGCCTCGAAGGCTACGGCATGCTGCACGCGCAACTGGAGTCCTTGCTGGCGGACGAGCGGGATTTCATCGCCAATGCCGCACAGTTCTCGGCGTTTCTGTTCAATCAGCTCGATGACCTGAACTGGGCCGGTTTTTACCTCAACCGCAATGAGGAATTGGTGCTGGGCCCGTTTCAGGGGCAGATCGCTTGCGTGCGGATTGCGTTCGGGCGCGGTGTTTGCGGGACAGCGGCAGCCACCTTGCAGACTCAGTTGGTTGAGGATGTGCATGCGTTCCCCGGTCACATCGCCTGCGACAGCGCCTCGAACAGCGAACTGGTGGTGCCGTTGGTCAAGGACGGCCGGTTGATCGGCGTGCTTGATCTGGACAGTCCGAAACTGGCGCGTTTCACCGCACAGGACCAGGCCGGAATCGAACAGCTGGCGGCGATTTTCCTGCGCCTGACCGACTGCTGATCAAGACGCCAGGCCGGCCTTGGCCAGCAGGGCCGGCGCGTCCACTGCATCGATCTGCTCAGGGGCGAGGAAGCGCCTGGCGTACTGCAAATGGATCTGTGCCTTGATGAACAGCCCGAACAGCTCCGGGTCGATGTGGGCATCACGGCACATGATTGCCATGATGCCCAGCGCCTCGCTCAAGGTCTTGGCTTTTTTGTAGGGGCGGTCGGCGGCAGTCAACGCTTCGAAGATATCGGCAATTGCCATCATCCGCGCCGGCAGGCTCATTTCTTCTCGCTTCAAGCGTTTCGGATAACCACTGCCGTCCATTTTTTCGTGATGCCCGCCGGCTATTTCCGCGACGCTGCGCAAGTGCCCGGGGAATGGCAGGTGGTTGAGCATCAGGATCGTCTGAACGATGTGGTGATTGATGACATAACGCTCCTCGCTCGTCAGGGTGCCCCGGACAATGCTCAGGTTGTACAGCTCACCCCGGTTGTATTTGTGGAGCGGGACGTCGAGTTTGAAGCCCAGGGGATTATCTTGCGGTATCACTTCGTTTTCGCC
Source organism: Pseudomonas sp. Pseusp3 (assembly GCF_047304225.1). Taxonomy (NCBI): domain Bacteria; kingdom Pseudomonadati; phylum Pseudomonadota; class Gammaproteobacteria; order Pseudomonadales; family Pseudomonadaceae; genus Pseudomonas; species Pseudomonas sp. Pseusp3. The sequence goes on from NZ_JBGLYV010000156.1 coordinate 9,793, forward strand.
GCGTTCGAACAGGTGCTCGGGTTTGTCCGCCAGTAACGGTTCGCTGACGGGCAGGGTGGGGG
>NZ_JBGLYV010000157.1:0-9568 GCF_047304225.1 Pseudomonas sp. Pseusp3
CCGTACGCGGCTAACCCGGCATCCATGCCGGGTTGCCCACTGCGCAGAACCTGCGCTCGGCCTCTCGAGGGGGCAAGCAGATCAAAAGCCAAAGCGAGGCGGCCTGCTGGCCGGCCTGATCGCAATTGAACGCTTCTCCCTGTAGGAGCGAGCTTGCTCGCGAAAAACGCCGGGACAACGCGGGCATTCAGGCAGCCTGCGTTATCGTTGACGTCCATCGCGAGCAAGCTCGCTCCTACAGGCTGGCGTTCATCCTCTCTGGCGCTGGGGATTCAACAGGCGATTGCCTTGGCGGTAGCAGGCGAGGGCAGTTTTTAGGCTAATGTGAAAAATAGCCACTGAGAGGGTGCCTCTCAATGCCGCTCCTTTCGGCTGCTCCTGTCATCAATTGCCAAGTCCCTGACGTTTAATGCGAAGCAACCCATGTGCACCTGACGATACTGGTTTGTTTATCGACATCGAACAATAAAGAGAACCCGCACTGGCACATCAAGGCTGATGCCTCTTCATCCTGACGAGGAACTGTCAGTTGCATCTCGATAAAACAATCAAGGAGAGCGTGCAATGAAGTTCAGTTTTGTAGACAGCAGCCAGCCGAGCCGGCGGCGGGTTTTACGCGATGCATTTACTCTGGCTGTGGCGGCTTCGCCGTTGGCCAATCTCGCCAGGGCAGCCGAGGAAAGCGGGGCAGCCAGTGAATCCGCCGAGGATGTGACCTTTGCCGCTGGCCCACGACCGCTGGTGCAATACCCGCAAAAGCGCCCGTTGACCCTGGTGACCACTCGGCCGCCGCATCTGGAGACGCCGTTCTCTGTCTTTAACGAAGGACCGATCACGGCCAATGACGCCTTTTTCGTGCGTTACCACCTGGCCAATTTCCCGACCAGCATCGACCCCGACACCTACCGCCTGACGATCAAGGGTGTGGTCGACGCGCCGCTGTCGCTGTCTCTTGCCGAGCTCAAGGCCCTCGGCGAGCCTGTGGAGGTGGTGGCCGTCAATCAGTGTTCGGGCAACAGCCGTGGTTTCTCGATGCCGCGGGTGTTCGGCGCTCAGTTGGGCAATGGCTCCATGGGCAATGCACGTTGGCTGGGGGTGCCGCTCAAGGCGGTGCTGGAAAAGGCCGGCGTGAAGGCCGAGGCCCGGCAAGTAACTTTCCGTGGGCTGGATAAACCGGTGCTGCCGAGCACGCCGGAGTTCATCAAGGCGCTGGACATCAGCCATGCCATGGACGGCGAGCCGATGATCGCCTGGTCGATGAATGGCACCGACCTGCCATTTCTCAACGGTTATCCGATTCGTCTGGTGGTGCCTGGCTATTTCGGCACCTACTGGGTCAAGCACCTGAGCGAGATCGAAGTCGTCGACCATACCTACGACGGTTTCTTCATGGCCAAGGGATATCGGGTTCCGGACAACGACTGCTTCTGCGTTGCTCCCGGCACTACGCCGGCGAAAACCCAGCCGATTTCAAAATTGCCGGTACGCAGTTTCATCACCAGCGTCAAGCACGGCGATGTATTGCCGCTGAACAAAGGCGTGGTGCTCAAGGGCATCGCGTTCGACGGTGGCGCCGGGGTGAACAAGGTGGAGGTGTCGATCGACGGCGGAAAAACCTGGCGCGAATCCACCCTCGGGCAGGACCTTGGCCGTTTCTCCTTTCGTCAGTGGACTCTGTCGGTCACCTTTACCAGCAAGGGCGCCACCCAGTTGATGGTGCGGGCCAGCAACAGTGCCGGCGAGACGCAACCGCTGCAAGCCGACTGGAACCCCGGTGGCTACCGCCGCCATGTCGTCGAAACCAGCCACGTGACCGTCGCCTGAGGAGGGCCGCATGAAACCCATGAAATTCATGACCGCCTTGCTGTGCGCGGCTCAGGTTTGTCTTGCCAACCTGGCAGGCGCAGCACCGCTTTCGATCACGTTGCCGCCCGAAACCGCGGCGCTCAAGCCCAGTACACTGCCGGGCTACCCATTGGCCCGGCAGAAGTGTTCCATCTGCCATTCGGCCGATTACATCAACTTCCAGCCGCCTGGCATGAGCCTGGCGCAGTGGACCGCCGAAGCGGGCAAGATGCAGCACGTGTACGGTGCGCCGATCAGCGACCGGGAGGTGAATGTCATCGGTGCCTACCTGGCGGTGACCTACGGCAGTGCCCAGGCGAGCGATGCCGATGTTCAGGCGGCCTCGAACCCGCCGGCGGATCAGCCACCGACGGTGTCGGTCGCGAAAGTCGCCTCGGCCTTGCTCAAGGACAACGCCTGCCTGTCCTGTCACGCGGTCGATCATAAGGTCGTCGGCCCGGCCTATCACGATGTGGCGACCAAATATGCCAATGACCCGCAGGCACTGGCCCGGGTCATGTCCAGCATTCAGCACGGCGGCAGCGGAAAGTGGGGGGATGTGCCCATGCCGCCTTTCGCGCAGTTGAGCTCGGACGACCTGAAAAGCCTGGCGACGTTCATCATGAAGCAGTGAGTCAGCGTCAACCTGATGCAAAAAAGCCCACTGAGCCGGCAACGGCCAGTGGGCTTTTGGGTCGCGGATGTGCCGGTTTACTCAGGCACCGAGGTGTTGTCCGCACTGAAGCGCTTGAGAATGTCCTGGTACATTTTGGTCCGTCGGTGATCCTGGCCATATCCGCCAGCGGCGGCGACGGTGCCGGCCTGGACGTGGTCCAGGTACTTGAATATTTTGCCCGGCGAAAGAAACACGACTTTGTAGCCAAGCCCGATCACACGATCCTGCAGCTCATAGCCGGGCACCCGATCATCGATCTGAAAATGCAGACCCTGTTGCTTCATCAGCCTGCAATTCCATAGCGTGCAAAAGCTTTTCAAGTGGGTTTCCTTGTAGGGTTTCGGCTCTTTTGATCGCAGGCCCAGCGACTGCTTCAGGCGTCGGTAATGGTGTTTGCACAGGCGTGAAGTGAAACGCCATGCGGTCCTTGGCAGTCCGCGATTGAGTTGCTCGGTGCAACCGACCGCTGCGACGTTTTGATCCTTTGTGCAGTGCTCCATCATCATCGCAAAGACATTGGCATCGAAGACGAACGTGTCGGTGTGCATCAGAAACAGGTAGTCGGTATCGATCCTTGCCAGTGCCATGTCCAGCGCCTTGCCATGGGCGATGTGGCCCGGCTCTTTGGTGGGGGCATCCCGTTCGATCAGATTGATCCAGTCGAGTGAGCGCAAATACTCGACGCTGGCGTCCGCCGAATCGTTATCCACCACCCAGACGGCAATTCCGGCTTTTTGTACAGGCTCTCGCAAGAGGTCCAGGCAGATCCTGGTCAGATCAAGGGTCTTGTAATTGACCAGTACGATGCTGAACGGTGGTTTGGCGTTTGTATCGACACTACCCATCTTCGAAATGCTCGACGACTCAAAAGAGTCGAAGCTTAAAGAGGCAACCTTAGCTCAAGCTTAATTTCACCTGGGTCGTTGGTGTCGAGGCTGGCGCACGGTTTTGAACCGTTGCCAGGGGCGCAGGCTATTGCTGCCTGACGCCCTCGAACGAGCCTGTTCGTACCTCGCCGCTGCGGATGTAACGGGCGATCAGCACGCCCCCGGGCGAACTGATCGAGTTCAGCAAGGTGAAAGCCGATGCTTGGGCGTTGTCGTCGAACAGGCGCTTGCCGCGCCCCAGCAGGATCGGGTGAATCATCAGCCGCAATTCGTCCACCAGGCCGGCTGCAAGCAGCTGGCGCACCAGATCGCCGCTGCCTTGTGTCAACAGCCGGGGACCGTCCTGACGCTTGAGCGCGCTGATCGCTTCGACCAGATTGCCCTCCAGCGCATGACTGTTCTGCCAGTCCAGCGAATCGGCGCGGTGCGTGGCCACATGCTTGGGTACGCCGTTGAACAGGTCAGCAAGGGTCCGGTTGGTTGAGTCGGGCTGAATGCGCGGCCAATAGGAGGCGAAGATGTCGTAGGTGCGACGTCCCAGCAGCAATTCGAATGGCTGTGAGAACAGGTCTTGCACGGCCTGGCCGGTGGTTTTGTCGGCGTAGGGCACGATCCAGCCACCGAACCGGAATCCGTCAGCGGGATCCTCTTCAGGCCCGCCGGGCGCCTGCATGACGCCATCCAGACTGACAAACGCGGCAACGGTAAGTGTGCGCATGCTCTTCTCCTGATTCATCCGGGTGAACGTGTTTATACGGGGGCGTCTGCGATCCCTTGCGATCATATCCCTGACAGATAGTCGAACCAGACGCTGGGAAATCGACAACAGAATCTGCGGTTTTTATTCCTTATAGGAATGCATTGAATAAAATTAATGAATTTTTATTATCTGTTCGTGTGGCGTAGCTTGATTTGACGACATGGAGAATCGCCTTGAAATCATCCTCTACCCACACCGCTGAAAAATTTGATACCTCCCGGGCCAACGAGTACGCAAAACAGAGCCGTATCGCGTTGGCCGGGTATGACGCCTGCCACGATCTGGCCGCGTGCATGCTGGCGGCAAGCCTGGGCAGCACTGCTGCGGCAAAAGTACTGGTCGTTGGCGCGGGCGGTACGGCCCGGGAAATTATTGCGATGGCCACGCTGGAGCCGAATTGGCGCTTCATGGCCGTCGATCCTTCCGGGCCGATGCTGGAAGCCGCGACACAGCAGTTACAGGCAAACGACCTGCTGGAAAGAACGGACGTGCATCTTGGGCATGTTGACGACTTGCCGGCCGACGAGTCATTCGACGCGGCTACCTTGATCGGTGTGCTCCATCACCTGCCGGGCGATGACGCCAAGCGAGAGCTTCTACAATCGGTTCGTACTCGCCTGAAACCCGGTGCTCCACTGATTGTGGCGGGCAATCACTATGCCTATGCCAGCCAACCGCTGTTGCTCGAGGCTTGGGGGCACCGGTGGCGCCAGCATGGAGCCAGCCCGGATGAGGTGAAGATCAAGCTTGGAAAAATTCTGCAAGGCGCCGATCCCCCACATTCCGAAGCGGCGGTCCACAAGCTGTTGCACGACTGCGGATTCGCTGGGACCACGCGCTTTTTCAGCAGCCTTTTCTGGGGCGCCTGGCTGACGTGTAAAACCGGCTGAAGGCGACCGATGCTCGGCGCTAACCTTTGGCATCTCCATAATCGCTACGACCCGCATCGTTCCACACAATGACGCGTGGTATCTGTGATGTGATTGCTGCAATCTATGCACTAATGATCTGCATGCAACCCGTCTTGTTCATTGGAAGGTCAGTTCTCACACTGGCGGCATCTTTGTGAAGGCAGCTTCTGACTGAAGGGGAAATGACAATGGTATCTGCGATCCGGTTTAATCAGTGCGGCAATCCTGAAGTACTGAACCTGGAGACACTGAGCGAACAATCGCCAGGGCCCGGCGAGGTCTGGCTTGAGCAAGAAGCCATTGGTGTCAACTTCCTCGACGTCACCCAGCGCAAGGGCGCGGCGCCGATTGCGTTGCCATCCGGGCTTGGGCTGGAAGGCGCCGGGCGTGTCGCCGTTGTAGGTGCTGGTGTCAGCAATGTGCAAGTCGGGGATCGCGTCGCCTATGCCACCGGCCCTATCGGCTCGTATGCTTCGGCCCGGCTTTATCCGGCGGAGCGGCTGGTCAAAATTCCGGATGCGCTCTCGTTCGATGATGCCGCAGCCGTCATGTTCAAGGGCATCACTGCGCAGTACCTTTTGAAAACCACCTATCCCGTAGGGCAGGGCACAACCATTCTCCTCTACGGTGTGGCTGGAGGGGTGGGGGAAATCATGGTGCCGTGGGCCAGGCACTTGGGTGCCTCTGTGATTGGCGTGGTTTCAAAACAGGCCAGTGTCGAAAAGGCCAGAGCGTCGGGATGCGATGAAGTCCTGGTGTTTGATGCCGACAGCCTGGCATCGGATGTCGCACGTATCACCGGCGGGAAAAAGGTCGACGTCGTTTATGACCCGATAGGGCGTGTTTCTTTCCAGGCATCCCTGGACAGCTTGCGACCCCGTGGCCTGATGGTATCGTTCGGCGCTTCATCCGGTGCGCCGTCAGCCGTGGAGCTGTCGACACTCAACGCCAAGGGCTCGCTGTTCCTGACACGCCCTTCGTTGGCAGCCCATACGGCGAGTGTCGCTGAGTACCAGGAGCGTGCACAGGATGTTTTGGCCGCGATAGGCGCGGGTATTATCAAGCCCCGTATCCGGGCCAGCTACTCGCTGGCCGATGCAGCATTGGCACATGCCGATCTGGAGTCGGGGCGTTCTTCGGGGGCGATCATTCTAAAACCATGAATCCTGATGTTCTGAATAATCAGCACAGCGACGAAATCGCTGCGTTTCTGGCCGTGGCCTCGCAAGGCTCGTTTGTCGGTGCCGGCCGGCTTTTGCAGCGACACCCGACAGTCGTCTCAAAGCGGCTCGCGGCAATGGAAAAGCGCCTTGGCGTTCGCCTTGTGGAGCGCTCGACCCGGCAGGTGCGAATCACTGAGGTCGGTGCCAGGCTGGAGCAGCGTCTTCGCTCAGCCATCGGGTTGATGAATGAAGCGCAACAGCAAGCGGCCGAAGGTGCCAGCGAAATTCGCGGTACTTTGCGACTTGCACTGCCAGCAGCCATGGGACGGCTTTGGCTTGGTCCGATGCTGCCGGAGTTTCTTGCGGCTTATCCGCAGGTCTCGATCCTTGCCGACTATAGCGAGCGTCTGGTCGACATCATTGATGAAGGTTTTGACGCTGCCATCCGGATTGGAGAACTGGAAGACAACCGGTTGATCGCCCGGAAGCTCAGCGACCATCGCCGGATTCTGTGCGCCTCGCCTGCCTACATCAAAAGGCACGGCATGCCCGAAACCCCACAGGATTTGCTCAATCACAATTGCCTTCGCTTCAGCGGTCTTGCGTCTTTTCCCCAGTGGAGACTCCATCGCGGCAACGAACTTCAAGCGGTTTCCCCTAAAGGAAACCTGACCGCCAATGACAGCGAATCATTACTTGCCGCGGCCCGCGCCGATGCGGGAATCCTGGGGGCAGGCGACTGGTTGATGAGTCGTGATATTGCTGCCGGGAAACTGTTGCATGTGCTTCCTGACTGGCAACTGGATGCCGCAGGTGGGGTCTATCTGGTCAGGCCATCGGCCAAATTTCCTGGTGCCGTGGTTGTCGCGTTCAAACAATGGATCGAATCAAAGTTTATCCCTTCGCCTCCGTGGGCCATTTGACCTCAGGCAAACTGCTGCCATTCAGCCTGTCTGGTTTGCCGGGTTATGTTGAACCGCTATTGAGGGTTGCAGTGGCCCTGGCCCTGGGTGAACAGATCAGGACAGAGCAGTGGATGACATGCCTTGCAATCTGGAGGGCGGTGGGTTGTTTGCGGTGCCTGACTCTCATGTTGATCTTCCTTTATTGGCCGTTGAGCAATGACGCGTGAGAAACCACAGAGTCAGGGCACTGGCGCTGATCAAGGCGCCCAGCAGGCTGACTGCCATCCAGCCCCATAGCGCATACACCTGGGTCGCGGCTGCGGCGCCCAGTGCGCTGCCAACCGAGTAGAAGCACATGTAGGCGCCGACCATGCGACTTTGGGCGTCGGGTCGTGCAGCGAAAATGATGCTCTGATTGGTGACGTGTACTGCCTGCACCGCGAAGTCGAGCAACACTACGCCGCAGACCAGCGCGACCAGAGATGTCTCGGCAAACGTGATGGGCAGCCAGGACAACGTCAGCAGCCCCAGCGAAATACCGGTCACCCGTTGCCCCAGGCCTTGATCGGCCCAGCGACCGGCTCTTCTGGCAGCTAGCGCGCCGGCTACACCAGCCAGGCCAAACAGGCCGATGGCCGTGTGTGAAAGCGACAGCGGCGGGGCGCTCAGTGGCAGCACCATGGATGTCCATAGCACAGAGAAAGCGGCAAAGATCAGCAGGGCCAGCAGGCCCCTGACGCGCAGCGTGCGCTCGCTGATGAATAGTTTGAAGAGCGAACCCACGAGCACCGGATAGGCGTCTTGATGCCTTGGCGACGCGGTGACAGGAACCACTCTCCACAACACCGCCGCGAGGGTCAGCATCATTGCCGAGGACACAAAGTAAACGGCGCGCCAGCCCGCGATGTCCGCAATCAGGCCAGAGGTAAACCGCGCCAGTAGAATGCCCAGGACAATGCCACTGGTTACCGTCCCCACTGCCTGCCCGCGTTGTGATGGTGTTGCCAGCACCGCGGCGTATGCCACAAGCACCTGAACGACCACTGCCAGCGAGCCCATCACGATCATGGCCCCAAGCAGTGCCAGCCATTGCTGTGATGCGCCGACTGCCGCCAGCGCAATGGCAGACAGCAGTACTTGAGTCAGGATCAGCCGCTTACGGTTGACCAGATCGCCGAGCGGGACGATGAACAACAACCCCAGCGCGTATCCAGCCTGAGTCGCAGTCACCACGACACCGATCGTTGATGAGGCCACACCCAGACTCTGAGCCATTGAGTCGAGTAATGGTTGTGCGAAATAAACGTTGGCTACTGCAAGCGCGCAGGTGAAAGAAAACAACAACGTGAGCGACGGAGAAAGTCCTGGAGATCGGTCCGTCCTGTCGCTTTTTTCAGTGTCCGCAGGCGGTAGTGCCGAAGGCTGGCTGGAGAAACGTTTGGTCGCTGAGTCGGCATCTGCTGTCATGTACGCCTCCATGGCGCTAAACTGGTTTCAATTCAAAACCTGATCGATTGTTGTCGGATCTTGTTTCAAATTGCAACCACATTGTGCCGGGCCGGTGGACAGACTTGGCAAATCGATATTCTGGAAGGTCAAAAAGATGGTCGCAGACACTTCACCGAAAAGCAGCGAATGCCCGGTAGCAAGAACACTTGAGGCCATCGGTGATCGCTGGTCGCTCATGATCATCCGCGACGCCTTCGACGACATTCGCCGCTTCAGCGAATTTCAAAAGAGCCTGGGCGTAGCCAAGAATATTCTGGCATCGCGACTGAAAACCCTGGTTGAAGTCGGGGTATTCGATGTCAGACCGGCATCAGATGGCAGCGCCTATAAAGAGTACGTGCTGACGGAAAAAGGACGGGAGATCTTTCCGGTTGTGGTCAGTTTGAGGCAGTGGGGCGAACGTTTCCTGTTCAAACCGGACGAGACGCGTTCTGTACTGCTGGATAACGAGTCCGGCCAGCCTCTGATGCCGCTTGATGTTCGTTCATCAAGCGGTCAGAAACTTGGACCCTCTGATTGCCACAGAGTGAGACTCGTTGACGGCGGGTCTTGAGGCGACAGCAGACTTGCTTCACACCTGAACGACCCTGGGGAATTAACGTCGGTATCCATATATGAACTTGAACCAGGATGAAAACTGCAATGGGTGCGCTGGAAGGAAAAGAATTTTTAGCAGGGGGTTGACCGCGTATTTTAATGCTGTAGTATTCGCCTCCCGCTGACGAGCAGTTTGCTGCTGGTCTGGCTTAAGTAGCTGATTTTATTAAGTAAAAACAGAAACTTTTAAGGTTGCTTTTTGAAAAAGGTGCTGTAGAATGCGCGCCTCGGTTGAGATGAAAGATCTTAACCAACCGCTCTTTAACAACTGAATCAAGCAATTCGTGTGGGTGCTTGTGGAGTCAGACTGCTAGT
>NZ_JBGLYV010000158.1:0-9380 GCF_047304225.1 Pseudomonas sp. Pseusp3
AACGCGGTGCTCTTGAGTCCATCGCGAGCAGAGCTCGCTCCTACAGGTATTGCGCTGATAACGGATTTGTTCAGCGCAGGTGTAGGAGCGAGCCTGCTCGCGATGGTCGTTAACGATTACGCGTGCTTGCTGGCTTAACGCGGTGCTCTTGAGTCCATCGCGAGCAGAGCTCGCTCCTACAGAAAATGCGCCGATAACGGATTTGTTGAGTGCAGGCTAAGAGCAACTTTAGGGGACGTCCAATCACTATTAGCAACCGGTTGATCGACTGCATCTATGATGGGTAAAGTTGTTGCATAAATGGCTATTTAATTTTTATAAGTGATTGATAATAAACAATAAAATACGATGATAAATATCCTCGATCATATGGTCATAAATAGCGATTAGACAGTAATTAATCCCTGTTCATATGCTTTCTCCGTCAAACGATCAATGACCTGAATCGGGTCGAAGCCTGTGTGCATTGTCACGGAGAACTACCATGTCTCAAGTCGACCGCTACAAACCCTACAAAGGTGCCGCCGCCGGTTGGGGCGCGCTGATTGCTGTTACCAGGAACTGGCTGGGCAGTGAAAACGCGCTGAAGAACATTCGCGCCATGCTCAAGACCAACCAGAACGGCGGGTTCGACTGCCCCGGTTGCGCCTGGGGCGAGTCACCGGAAAACGGCATGGTCAAGTTCTGTGAAAACGGCGCCAAGGCCGTTAACTGGGAAGCCACGGGCCGTTTGGTCGACCCGGCCTTCTTCAACAAATACAGCGTCTCGGCGCTGGCCGAGCAGAGCGATTACTGGCTGGAGTATCAGGGGCGCCTGACCCACCCGATGCGCTATGACGTTGCCACCGATCGTTACGTGGAAACCACCTGGGACGAAGCGTTCGCGACGATCGCCCGGCACCTCAACGCGCTGGAGTCACCCCACCAGGCCGAGTTCTATACCTCGGGCCGGGCCAGCAACGAGGCGGCGTTTCTCTATCAGTTGTTCGTCCGGGCTTACGGTACCAACAACTTTCCGGACTGCTCCAACATGTGCCACGAAGCCAGCGCGGTGAGCATGATCGAAAGCCTCGGCGTGGGCAAAGGCACCGTGGTGTTCGACGATCTGGAGCATGCCGATGCGATCTTCGTCATTGGCCAGAACCCCGGCACCAACCACCCGCGGATGCTCGAACCGTTGCGCGAAGCGGTCAAGCGCGGTGCGCAGGTGATCTGTATCAATCCGCTCAAGGAGCGCGGGCTGGAGCGCTTCCAGCATCCGCAGCACCCGATCGAAATGCTGATGAATGGCTCCGAGCCCACCAACACCGCGTACTTCCGCCCGGCACTTGGCGGTGACATGGCGGTCATGCGCGGCATGGTCAAGTTCCTGTTGCAGTGGGAGCGCGAAGCTCAGGCCACCGGCGGCGAACCGGTGTTCGACCATGAGTTCATCGCCGAACACACTTCGGGAATGGGGGCCTACCTGGGCGAAGTCGACGCAACCAGCTGGGAGCACATCGAGCAGCAGTCGGGCATGCCCCTGGCTGACATCGAACTCGCCGCACGCATGTACGCCCGGTCCAAGCGGGTGATCATGTGCTGGGCGATGGGCCTGACCCAGCACACGCACTCGGTGCCGACGCTGCAGGAAGTCATCAACCTGATGCTGCTGCGTGGCAACGTTGGCCGTCCGGGCGCGGGCCTGTCGCCGGTTCGCGGTCACAGTAACGTGCAGGGCGACCGCACCATGGGCATCAACGAACTGGCACCCACCGAGTTGCTCAATGCCTTGGAAAAACGCTTCTCCTTCAAACCGCCGCGTGAGCACGGCCACAACACCGTGATGGCGATTGGCGCGATGGAGCAGGGGCGTTCGAAAGTGTTTATCGCCCTGGGTGGCAACTTTGCCCAGGCCACCCCCGACACGCCGCGCACCCACGCTGCGTTGCGCAATTGCGACCTCACCGTACACATCGCCACCAAGCTCAACCGCAGCCATTTGGTCACCGGCCGTGAAGCGCTGATCCTGCCATGCCTGGGCCGCACCGACATCGACATGCAGGCCGAAGGCCCGCAGGGTGTGACCGTGGAAGACACCTTCAGCATGATCCACATCTCTCACGGTCAGCTGAAACCCAAGTCGAAACACCTGCTGTCGGAACCTGCGATCATTGCCGGCATCGCCGCCGCCACACTGGGCAAACACCCGATCGACTGGAACTGGGCCATCGGCGACTACGGGCGCATCCGCAACATGATTGCCGACACCATTCCCGGCTTCGAAGATTTCAACCGGCGCTTGCTGCATCCGGGCGGTTTCCACATGCCCAACGACGCGGCCAAACGCATCTGGAAAACCGCCAGCGGCAAAGCCCAATTCACCCCGAGCGTGTTGCCGCAGCACCTGATCAGCGAGGGCGTGCGCAACCTGGCCGTCAAGCCGCACCTGATTTTGCAGACCATGCGCTCCCACGATCAGTACAACACCACGCTGTACGGCCTGGATGACCGTTATCGCGGGGTGTACGGCATGCGCGACGTGGTGTTCGCCAACGAGCAGGACATTCGCCGGCTGGGTTTCGAACCGGGGCAGAAGGTTGACCTGGTGGCGCTGTGGGACGACGACCGCGAACGCCGGGTCAGCGGTTTCACCCTGATCGCCTACGACATTCCGGCCGGTCAGGCGGCGGCGTACTACCCGGAGACCAATCCGCTGGTGCCATTGGAAAGTTACGGTGACCGTACCTTCACCCCGACTTCCAAGTTCGTTGCCATCCGGCTGGAGCAGGCGAAGGCCAGCAGCCTGATTTCGACTACCGCCGCATAGCAGCGGGGCGGCCCGGTGCCGCACCCGCTCACTGCAAACCTTTCGACTTGTGTTGGCTGCAGGCCCTCCGGCCTGACGGTGGCCCGGCCGTGTGCCGCCGTTTTTCAGCCGCAATGAGGATATCGACATGTTTAACCTGGAGGCACTGGACCTGGCGCGGATTCAATTCGCGTTCACGGTTTCGTTCCACATTATCTTTCCCGCCATCACCATCGGGCTGGCCAGTTTCCTGGCGGTGCTCGAAGGCCTTTGGCTGAAGACCCACAACGACACCTATCGTGATCTCTACCATTTCTGGTCGAAGATCTTCGCCGTCAACTTCGGCATGGGCGTGGTCTCGGGGCTGGTCATGGCCTACGAGTTCGGCACCAACTGGAGCCGTTTCTCCGACTTCGCCGGCAGCATCACCGGGCCGTTGCTGACCTATGAAGTGCTCACGGCGTTCTTCCTCGAGGCCGGTTTCCTCGGGGTCATGCTGTTCGGCTGGAACCGGGTAGGGCGTGGCTTGCACTTCTTCTCGACGGTCATGGTCGCCATCGGCACCTTGATCTCGACCTTCTGGATTCTCGCGTCCAACAGCTGGATGCAAACGCCCCAGGGCTTCGAGATCGTCGACGGTCGCGTGATGCCGCTGGACTGGCTGGCCATCGTGTTCAACCCGTCGTTCCCGTACCGCCTGGCGCACATGGCGATTGCCGCGTTCGTGGCCACGGCGTTCTTTGTCGGCTCGTCGGCGGCGTGGCACTTGCTGCGCGGCAACGACACCCGGCAAGTGCGCAAGATGCTGTCGATGGCGTTGTGGATGGCATTGATCGTCGCGCCGATCCAGGCCGTGGTGGGTGACGCCCACGGCTTGAACACCCTGGAACATCAACCGGCGAAAATCGCTGCGATTGAAGGCCACTGGGAAAACAACGGGAGCGAAGCGACGCCACTGGTGCTGTTCGGCATCCCCGACATGCAGGCCGAGAAAACCCAATACGCCATCGAGATTCCGTACCTGGGCAGCCTGATCCTGACCCACAGCCTCGACAAGCAGATCCCGGCGCTCAAGAGCTTCCCGAAAGAGGACCGGCCCAATGCGACGGTGATCTTCTGGAGTTTCCGCGTCATGGCCGGGCTGGGCATGTTGATGGTGCTGGCCGGCGTACTCGGCCTGGCCCTGCGCCGCAGCGGGGCGATTTACCGCAACCGCTGGTTCCTTCGCCTGATGCTGTGGATGGGCCCAAGCGGCCTGATCGCCATGCTGGCCGGGTGGATCACCACCGAAGTCGGGCGTCAGCCGTGGGTGGTGTATGGCCTGTTGCGCACCGCCGATGCCGCGTCGAATCACAGTGTCGCGCAGTTGAGCATTTCGCTGGCGTTGTTCGTGGTGATCTATTTCTCGGTGTTCACGGTGGGCATCGGCTACATGATGAAACTGGTCGGCAAAGGGCCGCAGCCGCATCACGGGCATCCCGTCGACGGGCATTCCGACCAGGTGATCACACCGCGCCGGCCACTGTCTGCCGACGCCGAAATCCTCGAAACCGACGCCCGCGTCAATTGAAGGAAGGGAGTTGAATCATGGGTATTCAAGGTATCGATTTATCGCTGATCTGGGGCGTGATCATCGCCTTCGGCGTGATGATGTACGTGATCATGGACGGCTTCGATCTGGGGCTGGGCATTCTGTTCCCGCTGATCCCGGATGCGAAGGAGCGCGATGTGATGATGAACACCGTGGCACCAGTCTGGGACGGCAACGAGACCTGGCTGGTGCTGGGTGGCGCGGCGCTGTATGGCGCGTTCCCGCTGGCCTATTCGGTGATTCTGGAAGCGTTGTACCTGCCGCTGATCCTGATGTTGTGCGGCTTGATTTTTCGTGGCGTGGCGTTCGAGTTTCGTTTCAAGGCCAGCCCTGAAAAGCGACATATCTGGGACATGGCGTTCATCGGCGGTTCGTTGCTGGCGACGTTCTCCCAGGGTGTGGTGATCGGTAGTTACATTGCCGGTATCCCGGTGGTCGACCGGCAGTTCGCCGGTGGTTCGCTGGACTGGCTGGCACCGTTTCCGCTGTTCTGTGGTGTCGGCCTGATCATCGCCTACGCGCTGTTGGGCAGTACCTGGTTGCTGGTCAAGACTGAAGGCATGCTGGAGTCGCGGATGCGCTTGTTCACCCGGCCCCTGGCGTGGCTGCTGTTGGCGGTGATTGGTGTGATCTGTGTGTGGACGCCGATTTTGCATCCGGAAATCGCCACGCGCTGGTTTGCCCATGCCCACCTGGCGGTGTTCGGTGGTCTTGCGGTGCTGGCCCTGTTGGCGGTGTTCGGCTTGCTCAAGACCCTGCGCCAGCGCCACACCCATTGGCCGTTTGCCTTCACCCTGATGCTGGTGTTCCTGGGCTACATCGGCCTGGCGTTCAGCATCTGGCCGAACATCGTGCCGCCTTCCATCAGCTTGTGGGCGGCGGCGTCACCGGCGACCAGCCAGTTGTTCATCCTGATCGGGGCGTTGTTCATTTTGCCGATCATTCTGATGTACACGGTTTGGAGTTACTACGTATTCCGCGGCAAAGTGAGGATTGGCGATGGCTATCATTGATTCTTGTGAACCGGCACCGGTGGCTTGGTACAAGCACCTGGGGTGGCTGGTGGTGATCTGGTCGGGCAGTGTGGTTGGGTTGGGGGTAGTGGCGGGGGGATTGCGGATGTTGATGCATGCTGCCGGCATGAGTAGTCATTGATGGCAAGTCGTTAAGGGGGGCAGTTCAGTTTGGGGCGTGTGTGAACATCCATTCCTGCGGTAACGGCGGCTTATGGTTCCCGGGTTGCCCACTGCGCAGAACCTGCGCTCGGCCTCTCGAGGGGGCAAGAAGATCAAAAGCAAAAGCAAAAGCAAAAGCAAAAGCAAAAGCGAGGCAAGGCGGCCTGCGGGCCGACCTGGTCTTGGCTGGCGTCCCCGATTCCCTGTAGGAGCGAGCCTGCTCGCGATGGACGTCAACGATGACGCGGGGTGTCTGGATGAGCGCGTTGTCTGGGCATTTTTCGCGAGCAGGCTCGCTCCTACAGAAGATTGAGTAAAGCCACGAAAGCCAGGTCGGCCCGAAGGCCGCCTGGCTTTTGCTTTGGCTTTTGATCTGCCCTGCCCCGTCGGAGCGAGGGAACCCTGAGCCTAGGCGAAGGGCCGTACGTCAGGGGATAGGCCCTTTGGTTACTTTGGGCTGGGCCGGCATTCCGGCCCCAAAGTGACCCGCCGTAAGGGCGGAATCATAAGCCGCCGTTACCAAAGAAACGGATATGTATACCTTCGGTTGCACAGTCCGAGCGCGACGCCCTCTGTGCGCCAAGGACTTCAGCCTCACCGCAAAAAAACTTGAAGGGCACAGAGCCTTGTCATTACTGCGCCCCAAACATCGCCGTCCAGTAAATCCCCGCATCGCTCTTCGGGTCGGTCGCGTAAGCGGCGCCCAGTTCGCGGAATTGCGGGTTCATCAGGTTGGCGCAATGGCCGGGGCTGGCCAGCCAGCCTTCGACCACTTTGTGTGGCGTGTCTTGCCCGGCGGCGATGTTTTCGCCGATCTGCTGGAAGTCGTAGCCGGCCAGTTCCGCACGGTCACCCGGTGTGCGGCCGTCGCGGTCCTTGTGGTCGAAGTAGTTGTTGTTGGCCATGGAGCGCGAGTTGCCTTCGGCGGCGCTGGCCAGTGTGGCGTTCCAGGCCAGCGCCGGCGCGGCGGCAAAGGATTGCGGGCCGCACTGGCGTGGCCGGGTGCGTGCTGCGTTGACTTCGGTCAGCAGTTTCTGGCCTTCGGCCTGTGCGTCGCCCAGGCGCGCGCTCAACAATGGCCGTGCGACCACGATGCGCCATTCACGGTCCTGGCGGCTGACGCCGACATCGACGAATTGCGGGTCGAGGACGATCTGGCAAAAGCTTTCCTGGATCGCCTTCATCGCCGAGGCCGCATCGCGAGGTCCGGACAGGCTGATGGCCTGCACATTCTTCATGGGATAACCCGCAGTGGCCATGGCCTGCTGCAGATTGCCGATGCTCGGGGCGGTCAGCACCAGGCGCGGGTCGGCCGACAGTGGCGGCAACTCGGAGGAAACCTGGCCGGCACAGCGCTGCAGTTGGCTGCGGTAGACGTTGATCGATTCGATCAATTGCGATTCGTCCGCCGCCGAGGCGTTGGCGGCCAATACCAGGCCCAGTGACAAACCGGCCAAGCGCATTGCGGATGAGATGAAACCCATGAAAATCCCTCTTGAGCAGTTTGCGCCAATGATGCGCGAAGTTGGCCCATTCAGGGCAACCGATTTATCCAGAGTGTAGTGGGGCGGGTGAAATCATTTCACTACTACACTGAAGCGAACCACTCCCCCGAGTGACACCGATCATGCGTCTCGACTGGATCGCCACCTGCCTCGCCCTCACGTTGCTTGTCGGCCCGGTATCCGGCGGGGATCAAGCGCAAAAGCAGCAAGCGGCCGAGAACAAGGCCGAGGTGCTGGAACACAAAGCCGCCGAAAACAGCAACCCCGCACCGGTACCCAAGGCTGAAGCCATTACCCCGTCCGAAGTCCAGGCCGTTGACCCGGCGGGGTCCGCGCCCCTGGACGATGCTATCACCTGCCTGGCCCGCTCGATTTACTGGGAAGCCAAGGGCGAGGACCCCGCCGACATGGAGGCGGTGGCCAACGTGGTCATGAATCGCCTGGGCCACGAGGGCTTTCCGGACACGGTGTGCAAAGTGGTCAAGCAGGGTTCCGAGACCGGGAGTTGCCAGTTCTCCTGGTGGTGTGACGGCAAATCCGATTCGGTGCAGGAAGAGGTGCCCTACGCGATGGCCAAGGAAATCGCGCGCAAGGCCCTGAACAAGGAGCTGCCGGATCGCACGCAGGGTGCCCTGTATTTCCATGACCGTACCGTCAACCCGGATTGGGCCAAGGAATACATCAGGACCGTGGATATCGGTTTGTTCCGGTTTTACAAGCCGCATGGCATATCGGCCAAATAATGGCGGCCGTTTCGGCCAAATATCTTTTTTTTGCTGATGTCGTGCGCGGAATTATCGAAACTGAAATGTTTCTGTTTTATAAGTTTCATAACGTAACATTGCGCGAATGACGCCATAAACAGGAAGTACACATGAAGCTGACGAGGGTCTGGATCAGTAATCTCGCGCCAATCGCTGCGCAGTCGCAGGCGTGCGCCCAATGACCGTGCTGGTCACCGGTGCGGCCGGTTTCATCGGTTTTCATACAGTCCAGCGCTTGTGCCGCGAGGGTCAGGACGTTGTCGGTATCGACAACCTCAACGACTACTACGACGTGGAACTCAAGCACGCACGCCTCGAAGTGCTGGAGACTTTGCCGGGCTTTCGTTTCCGGAAAATGGACATCGTCGATAAACCGGCGCTGATGAGCCTGTTCCAGGAACACCGTTTTACCGAGGTGGTGCACCTGGCCGCCCAGGCTGGCGTGCGCTATTCGCTGGACAACCCGGATGTCTATGGGCAGTCGAACCTGGTGGGTTTCCTCAATGTGCTGGAAGCCTGTCGGCACCATCGCCCCGAGCATCTGATCTACGCCTCGAGCAGTTCGGTGTACGGCACCAACAGCAAGATGCCGTTCAGTGTCGAGGACCCTGTCGAACATCCTGTTTCGCTGTACGCCGCCAGCAAGCGCGCCAATGAACTGCTGGCCGAAAGTTACTGCCATCTGTATGGCTTGAAGGCCAGCGGCCTGCGCTTTTTTACCGTCTACGGTCCATGGGGCCGCCCGGACATGGCGCTGTTCAAGTTTACCGACGCCATCCTCAAAGACCTGCCCATCGACATTTACAACCAGGGGCAGATGTCGCGCGACTTTACCTACGTCGACGACATTGTCGAAGGTATTGCCCGACTACGTCCGAAGCCGCCGGTGCCGCAAGGTTCCGCCACCGGGGTCAACCGGCTCTTCAACATCGGGCGTGGCATGCCGGTGGCGTTGCTGGATTTCGTCGACTGCCTGGAATCCGCCCTGGGCCTGCAGGCCCGGCGCAACTATCTGCCGATGCAGGCCGGTGATGTGGTCAAGACCTGGGCCGATGTCTCGGCACTGGCCGAGTGGGTGGGCTTCAGCCCGCAGGTGACGCTCGAAACCGGCGTCGGTGAATTTGTGAAGTGGTATCGGCAGTTCTACCAGATTTGAAGCGTTCGCCTCTGATCTCGAAAAAATCAAAAAGGCGAGAGAGATTCCATGAGCCAAGACATTTTTGTATCCGTACTGATTCCCGCCAAGAACGAAGCGAACAACCTCAAGCCATTGCTTGAGGAAATCCGCGTGGCACTGGCCGATGAGGCTTACGAAATCATCGTGGTCGACGATGGCAGCACCGATTCGACCCTGCAGGAATTGCGGCAGATGCGCCACGACGGCCTGGACACCCTGCGCATCCTCCATCACGAGCGTTCGCTGGGGCAGAGCACCTCGCTGTACCACGCGGCACGCGAGGCCCGCGGGCAATGGCTGGCGACCCTCGATGGCGACGGCCAGAACGATCCGGCGGACATTCCCGGCATGCTCGCGCTGGTGCGCGGCGAACCGGGCCA
>NZ_JBGLYV010000159.1:0-9183 GCF_047304225.1 Pseudomonas sp. Pseusp3
AAAACTCTGGATAACGCGGGCACTCAGGCAGCACGCGTTATCGTTGACGTCCATCGCGAGCAAGCTCGCTCCTACAGGCCCCGTCGGAACTGCTCCGACGCGCACTGACACTGCTGGAAGCAAATTCCCTGCTCTGGTTACACTATGCCGCCGCAGCTCGGAGAGCCTGCCCGCAGACCAGAGGTGATATCCCAGTGGCCGTTCGACCACCTAATCGTTCGCGAATCAAATCGCGCTGGCAATCGTTGCGTCGCCTTTTCGGCAAGGCACCGGCTGCCGGCAGCGTCGCGGCGGGCCAAGTCATCCACGACTACTTCCGCCACCAGGCCCACTTCCAGGGCTACACCCTCAGCCACAGCCAGCAGCGCGTGATCGACTGCATGGCCCGGCAGGCGTCCATACTGGCGAGCGCTGCGCCGAACCCCCTTCCCGGCCTTTACCTGCATGGTGCCGTGGGGCGCGGCAAAAGCTGGCTGCTCGACGGTTTTTTCCGGGCCATTCCCCTCGCGAAAAAACAACGCCTGCACTTCCATCAGTTTTTCGCCCAACTGCACCAGGGCATGTTCGAGCACCGCGAACGTGCCGACGCCTTGGCGATCACCCTCGACGCACTGCTCAGCGATTGCCGGGTGCTGTGTTTCGATGAGTTCCATGTGCACGACATCGGTGATGCGATGCTCATCGCCCGGTTGTTCAAGGCACTGTTTCAGCGCGGCATCCTGTTGCTGGTCACCTCCAACTACCCGCCCGAAGGCCTGCTGCCCAATCCGCTGTACCACGCCCGTTTCAAACCGGTGATCGACTTGATCAATGCGCGCATGCAGGTGATGGAAGTCGGCGGTCCGCACGACTATCGCAGCCAGGTCCGCAACCACGCGCAACAGCTGTTCACCCAAGGCCATTACGTGTGGCCGGCCAGTGCGGTGCAGCGACGATCATTGAATCTGCCGGATCGCGGCGCCCAGCCCGTGGCGCTACCCGTGGGCACCCGGCATTTCCAGGCCCGTTTCTGCGATGAGCGGCGCATCGGTTTTACCTTCGCCGACCTGTGTGACCAACCTACCGCCGTGATGGACTACCTGGAACTGTGCCGCCGTTTCGATAGCTGGATCATCGATGAGCTGCCGCGGCTCGGTGAATGCTCGATTGCCGCCCAACAGCGTTTCATCAACCTCATCGACGTGCTGTACGACCAGGACAAGCACCTGACGCTGCTCGGGCAACACGCCCTGCGGGAAAGCCTGGACGGTGATGCCACTGATCTGGCACGCACCCGCAGTCGATTGGGGCAACTGGTTGAAGTCTGCGAGCCGACCTGACAGATCACCCGACTTTGCCGCTATCATGTCGCGCATTTCCGGGGCCACGCGCCTATTCCTTTTTTAATAGCGAATCTGTTCATGCATACCCTTGCTCAATTGCGCGCCGGCGAGTTGTCAGGCATCACGCGGCTGGATCTGGTCGATGGCCTCACCGAATTCCCCCGGGAGATTTTCGATCTGGCGGACTCGCTGGAAGTGCTCAACCTCAGCGGCAATGCCTTGAGCGCCCTGCCGCAGGACTTGCATCGCCTGACCCGTTTGCGCGTGCTGTTCTGTTCCGATAACCGCTTCACCGAGTTGCCGGCCTGCCTGGGCCAATGCGCTGCACTGACGATGATCGGCTTCAAGGCCAACCGCATCGCCCACGTGCCCGCAGCGGCACTCCCACCGCTGCTGCGCTGGCTGATCCTGACCGACAACTGCATCGAAACCTTGCCGAGCGAACTGGGAGAGCGCCCTTTCCTGCAAAAGCTCATGCTCGCCGGCAACCGTTTGCAAGCGCTGCCGGAGTCGTTGCGCCAGTGCCACCGGCTGGAACTGATCCGCATCGCCGCCAACCGGTTGACCGGGTTACCGCAATGGCTGCTGGAATTGCCGAGCCTGACCTGGCTGGCGTACGCCGGCAACCCGCTGGAAACCGAAGCCGATGCCGCGGCCCTCGACGCCACACCGCGCATTGACTGGTCGGCATTGCGTCTGGAGAAAAAACTCGGGGAAGGTGCGTCGGGGGTGATTCATCAGGCCGCCTGGCAACCGGCCGACCAGCCGTCCATGGCCGTTGCGGTGAAGCTCTACAAGGGCGAAATGACCAGCGACGGTTCGCCACTGCACGAGATGAACGCCTGCATCACCGCGGGCCTGCACCCGAACCTGATCCGCGTCGAAGGGCGGATTGTCGGTCACCCGCAGCAAACCGCCGGGCTGGTGATGCAACTGATCGCACCGAGCTACCGCAACCTCGCCGCATTGCCGAGCCTGGCGTCGTGCAGCCGCGATATTTACCCCGACGACTTGCGCTTCAGTGCTGCCGTGGCGCTGCGCATTGCCTCGGGCATTGCCTCGGTGGCCGAGCACCTGCACGGCCATGGCATCACCCACGGCGACCTCTATGGGCACAACATTCTATGGAATGAACAGGGTGATTGCTTGCTGGGGGACTTTGGTGCGGCGTCGTTCCACGCGATTTCCGACAGCCTTGAAAGCCGTGCCTTGCAGCGGATCGAAGTGCGGGCGTTCGGAGTGTTGCTGGGGGAGTTGCTGGAGCGGATCGACTCGGGGTTGAGCGATGAATTGCGCGGGGT
This sequence comes from Pseudomonas sp. Pseusp3, assembly GCF_047304225.1. Taxonomy (NCBI): domain Bacteria; kingdom Pseudomonadati; phylum Pseudomonadota; class Gammaproteobacteria; order Pseudomonadales; family Pseudomonadaceae; genus Pseudomonas; species Pseudomonas sp. Pseusp3. Next base: position 2,624 of record NZ_JBGLYV010000159.1, read on the forward strand.
GCTGGTGGATCTGGAGCAGCGTTGCTGTCAGCCACTGGTGCTGGCGCGGCCGGGGTTTGACGAAGTCGTGCAGCAATTGAAAAATCTGTGACCGCTGCGCGGTCAATCGCCGGATCGCCGCCCGGAGCCGGCTCGCTCTCACAGGGACAGCGCTAAACCTGTGGGAGCGGGCTTGCTCGCGAAGACGGTGTCACTGACGAATCAGATCAACCCGCCAACCCGACAAACATGTCCTGCACATCGTCGTGGTTATCAAGGCCTTCGAGGAATGCCTCGACTTCCGCCATCTGCTCGTCGCTCAGGCCGCTGACCGGGTTTTTCGGCTGGTAGCCCAGTTTGGCCGACAGCACGGTGAAGCCTTGTTCCGGCAGGGCTTTCTGTACCGAGTCGAGGTCGGTTGGCTCGGTCAGGAACAGGGTTGCACCGTCTTCACCCGGTTCGAAATCCTGTGCACCGGCTTCGATGGCAGCCATTTCCGGATCGGCGTCCGGGGTGTCCGGCGATGCTTCGATCATGCCGACATGGTTGAAGTCCCAGGCCACCGAACCGGAAGCCCCCAGTTGGCCCTTGCGGAACGCCACGCGGATCTCGGCGACGGTACGGTTGATGTTGTCGGTCACGCATTCAACGATCAGGGGTACCTGATGCGGGGCGAACCCTTCATACGTCACGCGATGGTATTGCACGGTTTCGCCCAACAAGCCCGCACCTTTCTTGATGGCGCGATCCAGTGTTTCCTTGGGCATCGAGGCCTTCTTGGCCTGTTCAACGACCAGACGCAAGTGTGCGTTGGTAGCAACATCAGCGCCGTTGCGCGCAGCAATAGTGATTTCTTTCACCAGTTTGCCGAAGATCTTGCCCTTGGCATTGGCTGCCGCTTCTTTGTGTTTAACCTTCCACTGTGCGCCCATTTCTCACTCTCTTATCTGTGGCATCTGTGGCGCCGAGACAATGATTGGCCGGCGCTTTGCGCAAGTTTATACGGCCTAAAGTTGGCAATCGACCAAAAAATCCCGACTGGTATCGACATCTTCACCAGCGGTTGTAGGGCGATTCGGAAATATCGCTTTAGCCTGCCCGCAATGTGCCGGGGTTTCGTACGCTCTGCCCCCTATTCCACGGCAGCGGCGTGTTCGATGCACAACGACAAGGAAAGTCCCACCACCCTGACCCTTCTCGATGACGACCTGAGCTTCCAGGTGGTCCGGTTCAGTGGTCATGAAGCACTCAACCAGCCCTATCGATTCGACATCGAGGTGATCGGGCTGGCACCGGCCCTGAACCTTGAACGACTGCTGCACCAACCGGCGTTCCTCGAATTTGGCCACGACCAAGGCATTCATGGCCTGCTGGACAGCGCCAGTTGTGAACACCGAAGCGGGCACCGGGTCGCTTACAAACTGGTGCTGGTGTCCCGTCTCCAGGCGCTGGATCGGCAACGATGCCGGCGGGTTTTCCAGTGCGCCAGCGTACCCATGATGCTGCGCCAGTTACTGGAGGAACACGGGTTGCCCGCCAGCAGCTATCGCTTTGAACTGACAACCGGGAATTATCCCCTGCGACCTTTTTGCATCCAGTACGAAGAAACCGACCTGGCGTTGCTGCAACGGCTGTGCGAGGAAGAAGGCATCCACTATCACTTCGAACATCAGCGCGACGGCCATGTGCTGGTGTTGGCCGATGACAGCCTGAGTTTCCCCCAGGAACCGCTGCTCATGCCGTTGCGCAGCGACGCCCTCGGCGAACATCACGAACCTGTGATCAGCGAACTGTTCCAGCGCCATGACGCTCCGCTCTCCCCCTGGTGCCCAAGTGCCAGGAGCCCGGGTGCACCGGACATCGGCGACGGCGCAGCCAATCACTCGTTCGCCACGGCGAGACACTTTCGCGCTCGCGAACAACAACATCGCGAACAGCTCAGCCGTCGACAACTGGAACGCCTGCGTTGCCGGCACCTGCAGATTCACGGTCAGAGTAACCAGGGAGCATTACGCAGCGGCCGGATCGTACAGGTGGCCGGGCACCCGCTGGCGAATTTCAACGATCAATGGCTGGTCACCGAAATCCGCCATGAGGGGCGTCACGCCTCCATTCTGCTCGACGACGCTGCGGGCGTGGCCAAGGGTTACCGCAATCAATTCAGCGCCATCCCGTGGTCGACGGTGTTCAGGCCAGCGCTCAATCAATCCCGGCCGAGTATCCCCGGGTATCAGCCCGGCCAGGTGTGCGGCCCGGTCGGGCAACCGGCGACAGTGGATGAGGATGGCCGGGTTCAGGTAATCCTCTGGCCCGCCACGCAATCAACCAACGAGGTGTCCACCGGCCTGTGGTTACCGCTGGCGCTGACCACCGTCGAGGACTGGATCGATCCGGCCCGCTTGCCCGTGGCCGGCAGCGAGGTACTGGTGATTTTCCTCGACAGTGACCCGGATCGCCCGGTGCTCTGTACGGCCATGAGCCCAAAGCCACAACCTCGCCGCCCTCGTCCGCGCGAGCCCCGCGGCGATACCCGCCTGCTGTTCGACTGGCTGCTCAACCGCTCGGACCTTGCGCCCTGACGCTCAGCACTTGTCAGCCTTTCCGGCCGCTGCGGCGAACTTTGCCAGACGCACATCCAGATGCCGCGGCCGACGCCCGTGATCCTCCGCGCGCTCTTTGCGGCGGATGGCGTTACGCACCATCAGCGAGCCGATGTAGCGAATCGGCTCCGGTGGAAAGAAACCCAGCGGTCCGTTGACCAGCGGCGAACGGGTCCAGGGGTTATCCAGGCCCTGGACCATCGACGCCAGAATCTGCCCACCCATGTGACAGGGCCCGACACCGCTGCCGGAATAGCCAAAACCATAGAACACATTGCCACTGGCGCTCATCTGCCCAAAAAACGGCAGCCCGGTCACCGAACGGTCCGACGGACCGTTCCAGGTCGCTTCGACCTTGACGTCGGCAAACGCCGGGAAGAAATCCGCCAGGCTGTTCTGCAACAATCCGGCATAGGGTGAAGGCTGATCGAACACCGGCAACATGCGTCCGCCATAAGCGAAGGTATTGCCGCCCTTGCCAAGCATGATCCGGCCGTCCGGGGTGTTGTGGTAGTAGTGCACGAAAATCCGCGAATCGAGCACTGTGACTCCGCTGGTCAAGCCGACTTCCTCGAGCAAATCCGGCCGGGGCTCGGTGATCAGCATGTCGCTGGAAACGATCGCCACGCTGCGCTCGAACTGCGGGAACGCCCGGGCCATCCACGCATTCATCGCCAGTACCACACGATCGGCGCGAACAGTGCCATTGGGGGTTTGAATACCCGCCGGCTTGCCTTCTTCCAGCCCGGTCATCGCGGTGTTTTCGTGAATCCTCACACCCAATTGCAAGGCGACCCGGCGCAGACCGCGCACCAGTTTGCCCGGCTGCACACTGGCCGCGGCCGGGGAAAACCAGCCTTCCAGGTGTTTGCTGGATCCGGCCATGCGCTGCACATCGGCCACCGGCCGCTGAGTGAACGAGTTGATGCCATTGCGCTCCAGTGCGGCGATGACCGCATCGGTCGAGCCGCATTGCGCACGATTGGTGGCGGTGTAGAGCGTACCGTCGAGGCGGTAATCGGCGTCCACCGCATACTGTTCGCAGAAGGCGCCGATGGCATGGATGCTGCGCTCGGACTCCTTGACCAGGCGCACGGCCTCTTCGACGCCGAACAACCGTTCCAGGGTGAAATACTTGGCCGACCACGACAACGCACAACCGCCATTGCGTCCACTGGCCCCGGCGCCGCAGATGTCCGCTTCGATGAGCAACACGTCCAGCTCGGGGTTCTGCTCCTTGAGCATGATCGCGGTCCACAACCCGGTGTAACCGCCACCGACGATGCACACGTCGGCACGGCTGTCGCCTTCCAGCGGCGGGCAGGTTTCGGATGCATCAGCCTTCAAGGCCTGGTCCAGCCAAAAGGGTCTCATGGGGGAAATCTCCAGTCAGTGGCCCACACGCCAGCCTGCCGCAGACGCAGCAGGCCGCGAGGGACAGGATTCAGGTACGCAGGGGTTTGATGTTCATCGCCCGATTGGGCACGAAGGGGTAGTTGGTTTTCAGGCCGCCCGGGCGGCTGTTCCAGTGCGGGATCAACACCAGCGCCGAGAACATGGCGCAGCCGGCGAAGACGATGAACACGGTAACGGTGTCGAAGTAGCCCGGCAGCAGCCCGCCGAGAATCGCCCCGACCGAGCCGCAGCCGTTGACGAAACCGGCTGCCGTGGCGCCGGCCTTGGCGGTGCCGAAGTCGATGGCCGCCGCGCCGCTGATCATCGAGTCCGGTCCGTAGAGGGTCAGGCCCATGACAAACAGCAGTGCCACCACCAGGACCACGCTGCCGGTGTGCAGGGCGCCCATGAACAGTGCCAGAGACACCGTCAGCGCCAACAGGCTGAGCACGCAAGCGGGCATGCGTCGGGCGCCGAACAGTTTGTCCGAGGCCAGGCCAATCATGATTGGCCCCAGCAACCCGGCAAGTTCGAACGAGGTCGGAATGATCGCCGCACCGACCTTGCCCACCGAAGGCATCTGTTCGAAGACGATCACCGGCCCCCACAGCAGAATCGCGTAGCGCGCCGGCTTGAGCATGAAGTACGCCAGCCCCAGCACCAGCACCGTACGGTTGCGCAGGATTTCCTTCAACGGCTCCCACATGCTGATTTTGCTTTGCGCGTCGGCCTGTTCGGCGGTCAGCTCAGGTTCCGGCTCCACCGCCGGCAAGCCGACGTCTTCCGGTTTGTTGCGTTGGAAAATAAAAAACAGCACGGCGACCAGCCCAACCACCGCCGCACTGGAAATGAACGCCGCATGCCAGCTGCCGATGAGCGTGTACGCCCACCAACCGGCAAACGGCGAGGCCACCAGACCGCCAAAGGCGTAGCAGGAACTCCACAGGCCCAAAACCCGTCCGCGTTGCTCGGAGGGAAAGAAGCTGCCGAGGTTCTTGCACAGCCCCGACCAACCAGTGGACTGCGCCAGGCCTTGTATCAGCATGCAGGTAGCGAAAATCGGTAAGGTTGCAAAGTTGCCCATCACCAGCGCCGCACAGGCGGAAATCAGCAACCCGCCCAGTACCACCACCCGTGGGCCGAAGCGGTCGGCAAGAATGCCCCAGGTGAATTGGCCGACGGCGTAGGCCGTCAGGTAGATGGCGTCGAGGTTGGCCATGGCCATTTTGTCGAGCATGAAGGTCGGGTCTTCGGCGATGCCGAGCTTGGCCACCGAGAAGGCTTTGCGGGTGAAGTAAAACGCGGCGTAGGCGAGCCAGGTGATCGCGAAGATCTGCACGCGCCAACGCTTGATGGTGCCGATGTGCTTGTTCATTGTGATTCTGACCTCAGGGTGTGAGTGTGCCGGCAGAATTGGAATAAAACGCCTGTTTTTTTATTGTTGAGCACTGCGGTATCGCCCTGTCCCTACGGCGGATACCGGTCAGATGAGTCCTGTTATTGCACGCCCAGGCTCATGGCACCCGCTGCTGTTCGACTGACCGGTCAGCGGGGCTGAGGTGGATAAAAACAATTACTGATTAATAAGTGAAATCGATTTATCGTATTTCAAATATAAGGTCAGCTTGTTACTGGAGATTGCCATGTCGGTTTCCCACGCCCAGCTCAAAGCGTTCCACGCCGTGGCGGTCCATGGAAGCTTTACCAAAGCCGCCGAGCGGCTTTTTCTGACGCAACCGGCGATCTCCGACCAGGTGCGCAAGCTCGAAGAGCGCTACGGTGTCTTGCTGTTTCACCGCAACAAGCGCTCGGTGCGCCTGACCGATCTGGGCGAGCGCCTGTTGAGCGTTACCCAGCGGCTTTTCGTGATCGAGGCGGAAGCCCAGGAACTGCTTCAGGAGTCCCAGGCCTTGCAGACCGGCAGCCTGATTCTGGCGGTGGACGCACCGGTGCATGTGCTACCGCAGATTGCCCGGTTCTGCGAACGCTACCCCGGGATCAGCGTGAAGATCGAAACCGGCAACACCGATGAGTCGCTCTTCCGACTGTTCAACTACCAGGCCGACCTGGCGTTGCTGGGTCGTGACGTCAGCGATGATCGCCTGATCTCCCTGCCCCTGCGTAACGACCCGATGGTGGCGTTCGTGTCGCGCCATCACCCGTGGGCCGACCGCGAATCCATCACCCTCGCGGACCTCGACGACACGCCACTGGTGCTGCGGGAAATCGGCTCGGTGACCCGACAGACCCTGGAAGAGGAAATGCAACGCGCCGGGTTCCGCATTCGCCCGGCGATTCAGGTCGAGGGCCGGGAGGCCGCACGGGAAGCGGTGGTGGTCGGGATCGGGGTGGGCGTGGTGTCGGCCGCCGAGTTTGGTGCGGACTCCAGGGTTTGCGCGCTGCCGATTACCGATTGCGAACGACGACTGACTGAAACCCTGGTGTGCTTGCGCGAGCAGAGTTCGCGGCGGGTGGTGGCGACGTTTCTGGAGATGGTGCGCGAAAGCCTGGTGTAGACAGGTCCGGCCCCCTTGGCGGGGGGGCCCCCCCGCCCCGCCCCGCGGGGGGGGGCCAGGGGGGGGGGGG
>NZ_JBGLYV010000015.1:0-84822 GCF_047304225.1 Pseudomonas sp. Pseusp3
GCTGGCGAATGTCACCAAGCCTGGAAGTGCGATGAACCACATGGAGGTTATCCGCATGCTTGCCGGGCTCTGGCGCGAAGTAGGGCAGGCGGATCGGATTCCGGATCTTGTTGCCGATTACCTGCGTCGGGATCTGCTCAACAAAATCCTCGGTAACTCGGATAACCATGGCCGCAACACCGCAATTATCCGGGATATGGACTCGTTTCGTTTGGCGCCGATTTATGATTTGGCGCCAATGGTGATGGATGACGAAGGTGTGACCCGCACGACCAAGTGGCCAAAAGAGTTGGAGAGGGCAGGCGAAGTCGATTGGCGCGGAGTCTGTCGAGCATTGGCGAATATCGCTGATCCGGAAGATCCATTGGCAGCGTTGGCTGACGCGCCAGACTCTTTCGAGCGCTTGCGGGAGGAGGCACAACGTTTGGTGGCACTTCCCGATATTTTGACCGCCAGTGGATTGCCCGCCACGACGATGAATCACCCGCGCATTGCATTGAAAAATCTGGAGCAACGTTTGAAAGAGTGGGATCTGAAATGAGCATGACCGTTGCCGAGCGCACGGTGCTCATAGAAAACATTCAAGAAGGACTCACCCAAGGCTCGATTGAAATAGGCGAAGCCGTCCGGCGCCTGCGAGTGGAAGTGACCGGCCTGCATCAGACTCAATTTGCCAAGATGTGCAAAATCTCGGTTCGCACTTTGGTGCATATCGAGCATGGGGAAGGAAATCAGACGCTGAAGTCACTTAATGCAGTATTCCGCCCGTTTGGATTGAAGATGGGAGTGGTACGCGTTCGACGTGATATCAGCTGAATCAGCACCGATCATTTGTAGGCGCCGGCTTGCCGGCTCCTACAGAGATCAGGTGTTGCTGATCCTCAATTGATTAGCCGCGGCACTCGGAAAGCGTTTTTACCTGTCCCGAATCACTCTGGTTCTCATCGCTCAGCCAGCGCTCAAACCCCGCCTCAATCGCCGGCCATTCCGAGTCCAGAATCGAATACCACGCCGTATCCCGATTTTGCCCCTTGACCACCATGTGCTGGCGGAACACCCCTTCGAAACTGAAGCCCAGTCGCTCAGCCGCGTATTTGGAGCGGGCGTTGCCGTTGTTGCACTTCCATTCCAGGCGACGGTAGCCGAGGGCGAAGGATTCCCTGGCCAGCAGATAAATCGCTTCGGTGCTTTTCGGCGAACGCTGCATCGGCGCGCCGAAGGTGACGTGGCCGATTTCGATGCGGCCCTGGGACGGGACGATCGACATCAGGCTGAGGATGCCTTGCACTTCACCACTGCTACGGTCGATCACGCTGAAGAAGTAGGGGTCACTATTGGCCGCATGGTTATTCAGCCAATCGTTGAACGCGCTGCGCTCCGGGAACGGCCCGTAGGGCAAGTAGTCCCAGAGTTTCGGGTCGGCGCCGGGGCCTTGCAGGGCTTTGAACAGGTCATCGCCATGGCGCGCCGGGTCGAGTTTTTCCAGGCGGATGAAACGCCCTTCGAGGGTTTGTACCGTGGGGGCCGGGACGCCTTTCCAGTCGCTGAGTGAAGTCGACATGTTGTTCTCCTTGAACCTTAAATGGCTTTACGAAACTGGATGAAACCGGGACGTTCGGCGATGCGCTCGTAGAGCCGGATCGCAGTGGCGTTGGTTTCGTGGGTCAGCCAATGGACCTTGCAGCAACCATCGGCCTTGGCGGTGGTGTAGACGAATTCGATCAACTGGCGACCGACACCGGTGCCACGGGTTTCAGGTGCCACCAGCAAGTCTTGCAGGTAGCAGGAGTTTTCGATGCTCCAGTTCGAACGATGGTAGATGAAATGCACCATGCCCACCGCTTTGCCGTCGGCCCAGGCGAGGGCTGCATGAGTCGTCTCGCTCGGGTCGAGCATGCGCTGCCAGGTACTTTGGGTGACCGCTTCAGGCAGTTCCGTATTGTAGAAGCGCAGGTAGGCCTGCCATAGCGGCAGCCACGCGGCGTAGTCGTCGGCGCTGACCTGGCGGATCTCGATCTGACTCATGTTCATTCCTTAACGCATCAAGTGGGCGAGGGCCTGATCGTGCACATCAGGGCTGGCACTCAGCCCCTCGCGCACGCCGGCAATGTCTGCGGGGCTACGGTTCTGGCTGAGCTTGCGTTTTCCTTCCAGGCGCTGGATCGGCAAGGCAAAACCGACGATGGCCTTGAGCATGCCGTCGATGTAGTCGGCGGGGGCGTCGGCGACTTTCCATGGCTGGGCGCGGCCGGCCTCATGGCGATCGGTGAGGGTGCTAACGATGTCGAGCAGCCGTCCGCCATCGCTGAATGTTTCGGCGCGGCCATAGGCGTGGACGGCGACGTAGTTCCATGTCGGCACGACTTTTCCGTGCTCGGCCTTGCTCGGATAAAAGCCAGGGCTGACGTAGGCATCGGCACCGGAGAAAATCAGCAGGGCTTCAGCACCGTCGCGCAGGTCTTTCCACTGCGGATTGGCCTTGGCCAGATGCCCGTACAGCGTGCCGTTCGGACCCTGTTCGCGATGGAGCAACACCGGTACGTGGCTGGCTTGCAAGCCGTGCTCGCCGTGAGTCACCAATATGGCGAGGCGAGTAGCGAGGATCAATTCGTGTAATTGGGACAAGTCATCAATGGCAAAGGCGCGTGGCGTGTACATGGAAATTTTCCTTGGCGAATGCCTGCATCCTAGGCAGGCTATTGGTCTGTTGTAAGAGCCATTAATGACCAATTTCATAGGTCCATTGCCATGTCGGATTCTCAGCCGCTGTCCATGTCGTTCAATCCTGCGGGGATTGAACTTGATCGCCGTCTGGGGCTGAGCCGCCAGCTCTATCAGGCGCTGCGCATCCGCGTGCTCGACGGTCGGCTCGCCAGTGGCATGCGTCTGCCGGCCAGTCGTGACCTGGCGGCGGCATTGGCGATTTCCCGCAACAGTGTGGTCCGTGCCTACGATCAGCTGTATGCGGAAGGCTTCATCGAGGGACGGGTGGGCGACGGGACTTATGTCGCCCAATTGCCGCAAAGTGCATTACCGGCAAAAAAACTATCCACAAAAGTATCCACAGGGTTGTCAACAGGCTTACCCACAACCTTATCCACAAACTGGCTGGATTTACCTGTGGATTCATCCAGCAAAGTTATCCACAGCGGTGCATTGGGGCGGGTTGAAAAGAACCATTTGGCACTGCCGCCAAGCGGTCCGCCCCGGGCATTTCGGGTCGGTGTTCCGGCCTTCGACCTGTTTCCGTTTGAGGTCTGGGCCAAGCTGAATGCGGCTTTCTGGCGCAAACCGGATCTGCAGCAGCTGTGTTATGGCGATCCGGCGGGCGATGCGCGCCTGCGCGGGATGATCGCCGCGTACTTGCGCAGTTCGCGGGGTATGCAGTGCACGGCTGAGCAAATTGTGATCACCAGTGGTGCACAGCAGGGGATCAGCCTTTGTGCACAGCTGCTGGTGGAGCCGGGCGACGGCGTGGCGATCGAAAATCCGGGCTACCGTGCGGCGGGTCATGCGTTTGCCGTAGCAGGGGCGTGCTTGCACGGGGTCGCGGTCGATAGTGAGGGCATCAATTGTGGCGAACTGACGCAGCTCAGTGATTGCCGCCTGACATACGTAACACCATCGCATCAGTATCCCACCGGTGTGGTCATGAGCCTGGCGCGACGTCTGGAGTTGCTGGCCTGGGCCGAGCGTACCCAAGGCTGGATCGTCGAGGACGATTACGACGGCGAGTATCGATACAGCGGCGCGCCGCTGGCACCCTTGGCGGCACTCGATCGGCACGGGCGGGTGTTGTATGTGGGGACGTTCGGCAAGGTCGCGTTTCCGGCATTGCGTCTGGGTTACCTGGTGTTGCCGCCAGGTTTGGTGAATGCGTTCGCGCAAAGGCGCGCAGTGGATGTGCGGCATTCGGAAGTGAGCACTCAGGCGGTAATGGCCGAGTTCATGGCTGCCGGGCATTTTCAGCGGCACATCCGGCGTATGCGCCGTGCCGCGTTGAGTCGGCGCAACTGCCTGCTGACGCATTGGCCGACAAACATCGAGGGTGTCGGCAATCTGCCCAATGTCATGGCCGGATTGCACCTGACAGTCCCGGTGAGCAGCGTTGCACGCGAGCGCGAGCTGATCGAAAGGGCCGAAACCGTCGGCGTTGAAGTCAATGGATTGAGCAGCTATTGGTTACCCGATTCGCAGACTCCGCTGGATCAGCGAGCCGGTCTGGTTCTCGGTTTTGCTGCCGTGCCAGAGCCGGCGATAAAAGCGGCTCTGACACGGTTGAGCAAGGTCTGGCGCGACTGAACTTTTTACTGTGCAGGCGGCATCTTCGGTTCGGGTTGCAGAAACAGATCCCGCACCTGTGGATCTACGATTCGGCGCAGTGCGTTGTCCACCGCATCGAAGACTTCCAGTTCCTGACGGGACGTGACTGGCAGTTCGCGCAAATACTCATCGGCAAACTTGAGGTGCGCGGCCGTGAACCCTTCATCAGGATCGGTCAGTCTGTCGTAGTGAAAGTGCGCTACCCACAATGGCTTATTGCGCGCCCGGTCGTGGATTTTGTATTCCTGAAAGTAGTCCTTGCGTTGTTTGGTCCTGATGCGCCCGCGCGGGTCTTTGATAATCTCAAGCAGCTCGTGTTCCTGTAACCATTTCAGGTAGGTTTCCCGGGGTTTGCGCTTCATGAGCATGCCACCGTATACGGCGATACCTTCGCGTCTGGCTTTCGCGGCGCCCTCTCTCAATTCAAGGCCGAGATTAGCCACCGGAAACTCGTTTCTTTTACGAGCCAAAACGTTATCAACTTCGTTGGCAGCCTGTTCGAGACGTGCCGCCTGTTGATCGAACAGGTCTTTCATGTCCGCCGGAACGCGCGAAGGGCGTTCGGCGTCTGCGCGTGTACGGCGGATGAACTCGTTGATATCTACACTCAGGCTCAATCCGTTGGCCACGATGCTGGCGTCATCCCGTACAGCCGGTTTCACTGGACGACCGCTGGTCCTGTCGACGATGGGGATTTCTGCGCTGGCCTCCATGTCCGTTGACGGCGCCTTTTTCGTTTCCTGGACGCGTGGCCGAGCCTTGCTCACCTTGCCAATGGCTCTCGAAGTGGAAGGGCCGGTTTCGAGCCTGGCCATCGCTGCGACCGGGACCTCATCAGGCTCCGGCAGCAAGCTGAGCAAACGGTTACGCGCTGTTTGGTGGAACTGCGTGACCAACTGCTGTACCCGTATGAATCGTCCTGATTCCAGGTCATCAGACGAAGTGGCGAAGAGTACTTGCAGGCGTTTTTCGCAATCGGCCAGTCGATCGACCAGATGGGTGAGCTGATCGATGTTGGGCGGTGTAGCACTGCGCCGTTCAGCCAGAGCGTGGGCGGCTTCGGCTGCATTATCGAAAATGTCTTCGACCTGCCGGCGTACCTCACTGATGTCGCTACCCGCCCTGTCACGCAGGCAGAGCTCACTGGACATACTGACTTCATTGGCCTCCAGGTCGAAACGCGAGAGAGACGGGCTCAGTTTCGACAGGTCGATGGCAACTTTGCGGGTGATGCCGCTGTGGTTCGTCAACCTGTCCAGAGAAACCTGCAGTCGGTCGAGGCGGTCAATGATTTCGTTGCTCACTCCGATGGCTTTTTCCGCGGCCAGCACCTGCTCGGCACGTGGCATTCCCTCTGAACCTTCTGCCTGGTTGAGCAGGGGAGTGACGATTTTCGCGTACGCGAGCAACTTCATTCGCATCCATCCATTGAGAAAGCGATGCTGCTCAATGGTCAGGCGCATCAGTTGCGATTGATACACCACGCCGTTGCCACCTGCGATGCGCCACTTTTCAAGGTCTTGCAACGCCTGGCCATAGACGTTGGCCAGTTCATTGGTCTTTTCCGTGTAGGAAGCGATGGATTCTTCGGAGTCGGGGGCTGAGACCTCATTGCTCTCCATGGCGTTCAGAGCCTCATCCACGCTGGCTTTGAGAGTGGCTTCCCGGCTGAAGAATGATTTCAACGCGGTCCATGCCTCATCCTTTTGCGCAAGTTTTGCGCGACGCAGAGCCTCGATGCGACCTGTCGGACCGCCGCCGCGCAGGCGCAACTTGAGGTCCCAATGCCAGCGTCCCGCGCTTTCGTCGTATTGCACGCAAAAGCCGGAGCGCGTCGGGTCGTTCGGATCGACGATGAAAATCGGTGCATCGGTTTCGGCACTGACTTGAAACCATCGCGCGCCGACCTGTGCATACAGCTTTCCCGAGAATTCATAGAGGTGTTCGGCATTGGCCTGAGCGTCACCGTGCAAAGAGGGCGCCGGCACCTGGAAGCTATCGATGTTCTTTAAAAATGCTGCCTTTGCGTTGAGGCGGCCGAGGGTGGCGGTGGCGGGTACCAGAGCCGAAGAGTGGGTGTTGAGCTGTTGACCGCTGAGCGGGGTCGGGTCCTGCGTGACCGATACAGCCTTTTTTGCGGCAGGGTTGATCAGCGGCGGCTCACCCATGAGCTGGCTTCCTGGCTCGGGGACTTTATCGAGTATGCTTGAAGGTCGTATGCGTCGAGTGGCGATCCGATGGGTGAGCAGAATGCCGAGGGTCAGCAGGAGGTCGCCGGCCGACGTCAATTCGTCGACCTGGTCGCCGTGTTCATGGGCGTCTCGAACCTTCTGGATCTGATCGATAATTTGCCAGACCCAAACGGCGGCGGCTGCCGGGCCGCTGAAGAAGTTCGACGCGACACTGAAAATCGCCCAGCCGGTTTCGACCAGCAGTGCCCAGCGCCGCTCGGCATTGGAGGTGGATTGGCGGTCGGCGAGTTCGATCATGGCCTCGCTGTTATGGGCGAACAAGGTCGCAGGAATATCGCCGCTCAGAGGGGTATTCGTCAGTTCCACACCAGCACTCAGGTCGAGGTGTGCAAGCGGCTCGGTGGCCATGTCGACAAGGGTCCAGAGCGACGGAATCCCGCTGGGAAATACATACTTGGCGTATTCCAGGCTCAGGTCTGAAGTCGGCAACCAGGCCAGTATCGAATCACGTAACTCACCCGGTTGGTAAAACGCGTACAACATGTTCTGCTCGGAGGGAAACTGCAGCAGTGGCAGGGCCAGCAAGGGGCGGTAAAGCAGGCACGGGCCACTGCGCCTGTCGCGCGGGCCGATGATGTACATGTTGGCGACAGTATCCGGCGTGGTACCCAGACGAAAATGAGGCACGAAAGCCAATGGACGGATCTGAATCGGCCATAGAGCGGCTGGCGAATTGCTTTTGATCGCAGCCATCAGTTGGCAGACCTGGCGATAGCCGATCTCATCGACCCCGCCCTGGCGCTTGAGTTTGTATTCCAGCGCCAGTAAGGGCAGGAGCAACGGCAGTTGCCGACAGTAGCGGATCCTGTGGCGCCGGGCCTGCTCCGGGTCGTCGATCAGTGTGCGCTTGACCAGTTGGGGATAGGTTTGACCAGCGTCGGTTTTGTTGGCCATTCGCGTCAGGTATGTGTCGGTCATCCAGTCGGGCACGGCTGTTCCGTCGCTATAGGTCACCGTCGCGAGGTAAGGCTGAGCGTTGTGCAGGGCGAATTCGGCCAGGGTTTCGACGCTACGGTGAAATGGATCCGGCGCCGTAATGAGGTTGGTTTCGTAGGCAGGAAAGAGGGTAATGCGAACGTCATCCAGGCGCAGGTTGTGGGTGTCGCTGCCCATTCGATCGGCAACGATGGCGGCCTGCATTTGCTGCAGGGCATACGTTTGAATAGGCGGAATATCCTTGGCGTCGAAGGCGTCACGGTCGGTTGCGTCTCGCAGGGTACCCAGTTCAGTCAGGTAATCGCTGTAAGCCTGGATATCGTTCAGCGAACCGGTCATAAGCCATTCGGGAAGGGCGTCTACCATTTGTTTGATTCGTGCGTTGTCCCCGGTGTTGGCGATGGCGTCTGTATTCTGCCTATAGGGGATGCCGGCCAGTGGTGAACGGCTTGTGGGGTCCAGTGCATCGATGACGTCGATCTGATAGCCCACCATTGCCCAGACCATGGCATCGAAAATGTTTCCCTCGGGCTCGTAGAGCCTCCACCTCAAGGTCTGGCCCCTGACATCGAGATCGATCCGTTCGGGGAGCACGGCACCCAATTGCGCCATGGACTCAAACGCTTCATAGCCACCGCTGATGGTGTACATCAGCAGCAGATCGCGGCTGCCCCGTTTTGCGGTCAACACCAGAGCGCCCGAGAGCATCAAATGCCGGGAACTGCTGCTTTCGGCCATCACAAAGTCGAGATCGAAATCAATCAGGCAGGCACGAACACCAGACAGCCCGCTGTCATCGACCAGGCGGGAATCCTTGTCGGGATATTGCGAAACAAGCCGCGCCAGTGTGCATTGGTCAGCGTCCCAGCCGCTGGCTGACTGGACGTTGAGCGCGTCTTTGAGGGCATCGGAGAGCATTTGCCAGCGAGGTATCCGGTCCACGGATCCGTTCCAGTAATCCAGCTGGCTTTGTGCGAAGGCCATGAACACCGAAGGGGCAAGTTCATTGAGCAGATGGGTGAGTGCGTCCATGCTGACGGGGAGGTGAATGGGGTCGCTGGCATGAGGGGTCTGGGTCAGGAAATGCTCACCTTCGATCAGGTCGGCCGAGGTTGCCGTCAGTGCCATGCGAACCAGTAAGTGGGGCAGGCTTTCGAAGAGGTTGCGCACGCTAATGAGATCATCACCCCGCTCTCGCCACAGCGGTGATGCCAGCAGAGCAGTGTGAGGGTCGATCTTTTGTTCGGGAAACCGTTTTTCCAGAGCTTTTTGCAAGAATTGAACAACAGCTTCTTGCAGGGGCGGGCCACCGCTGGTCAGGTCTACCAGAAGGCTTTTATTCAAAAGAGCCGGTGGCTGGCGGTTGGCAGGTGTAGCGGTATTTTCACTCATTGGGGAGTCCTGTTGGAGAAGGCAGCAGTTGCCGGTCCTGGCGAAAGTACCCAGCTGCCCGTCGCCCCAGGTGGTAGATAAATATCGCAGGCAAAAAAAGACCCGCGCGATGGCGGGTCTTCATTTTCAACGTCTGTGTCAGGTCCCGGACTTGATCTTGGTCCAGGCCCGGGTCCGCGCGCGTTCGGCATCGCGCGGCAGCGGTTGCAGGGTGTAGAGCGTGCCCATCGCCGCTTCGGTCGGGTACAGGTTCGGGTTATTGCGGATCGCCGGATCGACCAGCTCCGTGGCGTCCTTGTTCGGGTTCGGGTAACCGACGAAGTCGCTGACCGGCGCGATCACCTGGGGTTGCAGCAGATAGTTGATGAAGGTGTAGGCGTCTTCCGGGTTCTTCGCGCCCTTCGGGATGGAGAGCATGTCGAACCAGATCGGCGCGCCTTCCTTGGGCAGGCGCATGTCGACGACCACGCCGTTCTTGGCTTCCTTGGCGCGGTTGGCGGCCTGGGAGAAGCTGCCGGAGTAACCGACCGCCACGCAAATGTCGCCGTTGGCGATGTCGGCCATGTACTTGGAGGAGTGGAAGTAGGTGACATATGGGCGAATCTTCATCAACAGCGCTTCAGCCTTGTCGTAGTCCGCAGGCTTTTTGCTGTTGGGGTCCAGGCCCAGGTGTTGCAGGGCCAGCGGCAGGATCTCCGACGGCGAGTCGAGCAGGGCGACGCCGCACTGCTTGAGCTTGCTGATGTTCTCTTCCTTGAAGATCAGGTCCCAGCTGTCCACCGGGGCGTTGTCGCCGAGCACCGCCTTGATCTTGGCCGGGTTGAAGCCGATCAGGATGGTGCCGTACATGTAGGGCACGGCGAACTTGTTGCCAGGGTCGTTGGCCTCGATCAGCTTCATGAGCTTTGGATCGAGGTGATTCCAGTTCGGTAGCTTGCTGCGATCCAATGGCTGGAACACGCCGGCTTCGATCTGCTTGGCGAGGAACACGTTGGACGGCACCACCACGTCGTAGCCGGAGTTGCCGGTCAGCAGCTTGGCTTCGAGGGCTTCATTGGTATCGAAGATGTCGTAGACCAGTTTGGTCTGGGCGTTCTGCGCCTTGAAATCTTCCAGGGCCTTGGGGGTGATGTAGTCGAACCAGTTGTAAACGCGCAGCGTGCGTTCTTCAGCGTGCACGGCACCACCGAGCAGCGTGGCGCACAGCGCGGGAGCGATAAAGCGCTTGAGTCTGTTCATTGTTGTTTTCCTCACTGAGCGCTTTCAAAGCCTTCAAGTACGTTCACGGCGTTGATGCCGATTTCTTCCACCGCATAGCCGCCTTCCATCACGAACAGCGTCGGTTTACCGAGCGCCGCAATGCGCTTGCCCATGGCCAGGTAGTCCGGGCTGTCGAGCTTGAATTGCGAGATCGGATCGTCCTTGAAGGTGTCGACGCCCAGGGACACGACGATGATGTCGGCACCGTAGTTGTCGATCTCCTTGCAGGCCTGCTCCAGCGCCGCGCTCCAGGTGTCCCAGCCCGATCCTGCGGCCAGCGGATAGTTGAAGTTGAAGCCTTCGCCGGCACCTTCGCCCAGCTCGTCTTCATAGCCGAGGAAGAACGGAAACTCGGCTTCCGGGTGACCGTGGATCGAGGTGAACAGCACATCGCTGCGCTCGTAGAAAATCGACTGGGTGCCGTTGCCGTGGTGATAGTCGACGTCGAGGATTGCGACCTTTTTATGGCCTTGATCAAGGAACGCCTGGGCTGCGATGGCGGCGTTGTTGAGGTAGCAATAACCGCCCATCAAATCGCTGGCGGCGTGGTGTCCCGGTGGACGGCACAGGGCGAAGGCACTGCGGGCGCCGCGCTGGATTTCCGCCTGGGCGGTCAGCGCCACTTGCGCTGCGCTGTACGCCGCCTGCCAGGTGCCCGCGGTGATTGGGGCGCCGCCGTCGAAGCTGTAGTAACCGAGTTCGCCATGCAAGCTGGTGGGCTTGACGCGGCGCAGGGTGCGCGCTGGCCAGGTGTAAGGCAGCAAGTCACCGTCGGTGTTGAATTCGGTCCAACGGGCCCAGGCGCCTTTGAAAAAGTCGAGGAAGTCGCGGCTGTGGATGCGCTCGATGGGCCCGAGGCCAAAATCCTTCGGCGTTTCGACAGGACCGAGTTTCTGCTTTTGCACCCGAGCCAGGACGTGGTCGGCACGCGATGGCATCTCGAAGCAGGGCTTGAGCTGGCCATCGATCAATTCACAACGGCCGTGGTGCAGGTGGTGATCATCCGAGTAGATCGTCAGCATTTCTTGTTCTCCGCAGGCTGATTCGGTTAAACACAGTCTTGCGGTGCGCAGGGTTTAGGAGAACGGCAGGAAAGGCCAAAAGGGGATCGATATGGCCAAAACATTTGACCGAAATTCGCCCCTTGTTGGCGCAAGGGGTGTCAATGCGGCCTGAACTGACTCGGCGCAACACCGCTCCAGCGCACAAAGGCATGGCGAAAACTGGCGGTCTCGCTGAAGCCCAGGGCCTCGGCGATTTGATAGATCGGCAGTTGGTCCTCACAAAGCATTTGCTTGGCCTGCTCAAAACGCAGTTCGTCGAGCAACTCCTGATAACTGCAACCCATGTCCTTGAGATGCCGGCGCAAGGTCCGCGCCGAGCAATTCATCTGCTCGGCCAGACCCTCCAGCCCCGGTGCCGCATTCAATTGCGCGCTGAGCAATTGGCGAATCCGCCCGAGCCAGGCCTGGCGCCCGGTGAACTCGATGTTCTGTTTGCGGCAGCGTTCGGCCATGGCCTGATGGGTGATCACATCGGCCAGCGGCAACGGCTGGTCGAGCCAGCGCTTGTCAAAGGCGAAGGCGTTGTTGCGCGCGCTGAAGTGCACAGGGCAATCGAAGTGTTCGGCGTAGCTTGTTTCGTAGTCGGGCGCGGCATGTTCGAAGCGTGCGCCGAGCAAGGGCAGAGGATGGCCAAGCAGGTCGTCGCAGGTGACCTTCAGCGACACCAGGCAGAACTCGGCGTTGAACACCGCCATGGCCGGGCTCTCGCGGTAATCGGCGGCGGCGAACCAGATGCGCTCGCCATCGTCTTCAAGGCTCAGTTCGAAAAGTGTTCCCAGCAGCGCCGGATAACGCATCGCCAGACGTAAAGCGTCACCGAAGGTGGCACTGGTGAGCAGGGCGTAACCGAGTATGCCGTAGCAGGAGACGTGCATCCGTCGGCCCAGTTCCAGGCCGATGTCGCGCTTGAGGGCGACGGCATTGGCACAGACCTGCATTTCCTGATTGGTGGTGATGCGCGTGTCGGCGCGGTTCAGATCCGCCGCACTGATGCCGCTTCCGGCCAGCAGCGCTTCGCTGGACAAGCCTTGTGCCTTGAAGGCATCGAGGACCAGGGAAACGGCATTGAGCGTGGTGAGGTGGGAGTGGAGCATAAGGACTTCCAGCCTTGGGATGGCTGGAGCGCAGCAAGTTACATGCCGAGCGAGGAACCTGTAGGAGCGAGCTTGCTCGCGAAAAACCTGAGAGCGCCGCGGGGTGCCAGGCTTCCAGCGTTATCGTTAACGACCATCGCAAGCAAGCTCGCTCCTACAGGGATTTGTACTGTGTCAGCTCAATTCGCCGCAGAGGTCGAGTTCAACGAGACGGCGAACCTCGGCAGTTTCGAGTCCGGCTCCCAACAACCCATGCAACTTGCCGAACGCCGCTTCACGGGTCATGCCGCCACCGGATAGCACGCCAACTCCACGCAACCGGCTGCCTGCCTCGTAGACATCCAGCTCGACGCCACCTTCATGGCATTGGGTAACGGCAACCACCACCACGCCCTTGTCCCGGGCACGGCCGAGGCTGGCGAGAAACCCGGGGTTGTCGCTCGGACCGGTGCCGCTGCCGTAGCATTCCAGCACCAGGCCCTGAATGCCGCTGTCGAGCAAACCATCCAGCACCTCGGCGCTAATGCCGGGAAACAGTGGCAGCACCGCGACGTTCGCCAATTGTCCGGGTTGGTTGTAATTCAACGGTGTTGGTAGCGAAGGCGCTTTCACGCCACCGCCCTGACGTTCCAGTCGCTTGAACGGATGACGGCCAAAACTGCGTACCTTGGCGCAACGGGTCGGGTCCAGCAGTTCGCCATGGAAGTACAGATGCACGCCCGGCGCGAGGCCCTGGCCCAGTGCAACCAGCGCGCCGCCGAGGTTTTCCCAGGCGTCGCTATCGGTGACGCCGGCCGGCAGCATGGAACCGGTGAAGCACACGCGGGCATGCAGGCCGAGCAACTGGAAGCTCATGGCGGCGGCACTGTAGGCCAGAGTGTCGGTGCCATGCAGGATCAGCACGCTGTCGCAGCCCTGAACATCCACCGCATCGACCACGGCTTCACGCAACTGCTGCCAATACGTCGGGGTCATGTTGGCGCTGTCGATCAGCGGCGACATCTCGCGAAAGCGCCACTGTGGCACCACCAGCTCGGGTTGGCTGTGCAGATACTCTCGCATCCGCGCTTCGAAACCGGATGCCGGGGCCAGGCCATGGGCGCCGGCCTGCATGCCGATGGTGCCGCCGGTGTAGAGCACCATGACGTGCTGGGCGGCAGGGTAGGTCGAGGCATTCATGGGAGGTTCTCCAATAAACTATGACAGCTTGTGACCGAGCATGACGCCGGTCGCAAGCTGTGTCACGTCGGGCGCAGGGGATGCGCCCGGTTTTTACCGATCAGCGTTGCGCTGCGGGTACGCCTTGCGGCTCAGCTTGAGCCTTGGTGGCGGCGGCTGGCGGGTTCGCCGGCCAGGCTTTCAGGTCCAGATCCAGATCCGGGAATTTGCTCGAATCGAATATCGGCGTGGTGATACCAGCAGCGCGCTGGTCATCGTAGTCACGCAGGATGCGCATGCCGACCTTGAACAGCAGGAACAGCGCGATCAGGTTGACGAACGCGAGCATGGTCATGGTGATGTCGGCGAAAGCGAACACCGTGCCGAGGTTTTCGATGGCGCCCCAGAAAATCAGGACCAGTACCAGTGCGCGATAACCCATCAGTGCCTTGCGGTTTTCACCGATCAAAAAGCGCAGGTTGCTCTCGCCCAGGTAGTAGTTGTAGAGGATCGAGGTGAACACGAACAGCGCCAGGGCAACGGAGATGAACATCCGGCCCCAGTCACCGACCACGGCGGCCAGCGAGTTCTGGGTGAGGGCAATGCCGTCGCCTTCGAAGCCCGGGGTGTAGAAGCCCGAGAGCAGGATCAGCAGCGCGGTGCAGGTGCAGATCACGAAGGTATCGAGGAACACGCTGAACGCCTGTACCACACCTTGTGCCACCGGGTGCTCGACCGCCGCAACCGCCGCCACGTTCGGCGCACTGCCAAGGCCCGCTTCGTTGGCGAACACGCCACGCTTGACGCCCATGATAATCGCGCTGCCAATCAGGCCGCCAAAGGCCTGGTCCAGACCGAAGGCGCTCTTGACGATGGTCATCAGCATGCCCGGCACCTGGTCGAACTGCAGCACGATCACATAGATGGTCACACCGATGTATACCAGGGTTTTCACCGGTACCAGCAGGTCAGCGACCTTGGCGATGCGCTTGATCCCGCCGATGAACACCAGGCCCAGCAGTACGGCCAGGCCGATGCCGGTGTAGGTCGTGTCCAGACCGAACGCGTTGTTCAGCGAGTGCGTTACGGCATGGGATTGCAGGCCGTTGAAAGCGAAGCCGAAGGTGATCAGCAGCAGGAACGCCATGATCATCCCCAACCAGCGTTTTTGCAGGCCATGCTGGATGTAATAGGACGGGCCGCCACGGAACGTGCCGTCCGCATCGGTGCGTTTGTAAAGCTGGCCAAGGGAACATTCGAAGAAGCTGCTGGACATGCCGACCAGTGCGGTCACCCACATCCAGAACACCGCCCCCGGCCCACCGAGAGTCACGGCGATGCCGACACCGGCAATGTTGCCCGCGCCGACGCGGCCGGCGAGGCTGAGCATCAGGGCCTGGAACGAACTGAGTTGCCCGGCGCTGCTTTTGAGGCTGTCGCGGAACACCGCGAACATGTGGAAGAAGTGGCGCAGTTGAACGAAACGCGAGCGGATCGTGAAGTAGCTACCGAGCCCGACAATGAGCGCGATCAGTACTTTCCCTGAGAGGAAGTCGTTAATGACTTCGAGCATGGATTATTCCTCGCTGTTTTTTGTGTAGGCAAATGCTGGCCGGGTAGACACATCGAGTTACACCCCTTGGCGCACGGCACTAAGGGCGGTTCGAAGTTCGTCCCGGTTTCATATTGCGGGTTTGTTATTAGTTCGGGTTTCGCATGGGTTGTGGTCTCGCTACCGACGACCGCTCACGCGAAGAGGGGCGGCACTATACCGATGACAGTGCCGTCCGTCTGCACGGTTGTGGTGCGTTCGGTAAAACGAATCCTTTGAAACACCTGACATTCTTGTTGTCAGGCTATGTGGGAACTGCTCTTGGTGGGAGCGGGCTTGCTCGCGAAAGCGGTGTATCAGACACGTCATTGTTGAATGTGCTGCCGCCTTCGCGAGCAAGCCCGCTCCCACACTGGTCAGTCCCCAGATACACGGTTTTCACCGGCAAACAGTTAAAAAAAAGGGCCTGGAGATTGATCTCCAAGCCCTCAAAAGGTGAGAGGTGTCTAGTCCCTCGACCTGGTGAGCGGTGCTACAGGTAACGCGTCGGGTTATGCCTTCAGAGGCACCAGACGCGGAGCAATCATGTTTTCCGGGCGCAGGATGTCGGCGAGCATGGCTTCGTCGAGCAGACCTTCTTCGCGCACCAGTTCTAGCACGCCGCGGCCGCTTTCAAGAGCGAGGCCGGCGATGCGGGTGGCATTCTTGTAGCCGATGTACGGATTCAGTGCGGTGACCAGACCGATCGAGTGCTCGACCAGTTCACGGCAGCGTGCTTCGTTGGCGGTGATGCCGACGATGCAGTGCTCGCGCAGCATGTCCATGGCGCGTTGCAGCAGGCGGATCGAGTCGAAGATCTTGAAGGCGATCAGCGGCTCCATCACGTTCAGTTGCAGCTGGCCGCCTTCGGCCGCGATGGTCAGGGCCAGGTCGTTACCGATGATCTGGAACGCTACCTGGTTTACCGCTTCCGGAATAACCGGGTTGACCTTGCCTGGCATGATCGAACTGCCTGGCTGACGCGCCGGCAGGTTGATCTCGTTGATGCCGGTGCGTGGGCCGCTGGACAGCAGGCGCAGGTCGTTGCAGATCTTCGACAGCTTGACCGCGGTACGCTTGAGCATGCCGGAGAACAGCACGAAGGCGCCCATGTCGGAGGTGGCTTCGATCAGGTCGGCCGCCGGTACCAGCGGTTGACCGCTGATCACTGCCAGGCGCTGAACGGCCAGGTGCTGGTAACGCGGGTCGGCGTTGATGCCGGTGCCGATCGCGGTGCCGCCCAGGTTCACTTCAGTCAGAACTTCCGGTGCCAGAGTCTTCAGGCGTGCCAGGTCTTCACCCAGGGTGGTGGCGAACGCACGGAATTCCTGACCCAGGGTCATCGGAACGGCGTCTTGCAGCTGGGTACGACCCATCTTCAGGACGTGGTTGAATTCTTCACCCTTGGCCGCGAATGCCTGAATCAGGCTGTCGAGGCTGGCGAGCAGGGCGTCGTGACCGAGCAACAGACCCAGACGGATCGCCGTCGGGTAGGCGTCGTTGGTCGACTGCGCCATGTTTACGTCGTCGTTCGGGTGCAGGTACTGATATTCGCCTTTCTGGTGACCCATGGCCTCCAGCGCGATGTTGGCGATCACTTCGTTGGCATTCATGTTGGTCGAAGTGCCAGCGCCGCCTTGAATCATGTCCACCACGAACTCTTCGTGGAAGTCGCCGCGGATCAGACGTGCACAGGCTTCGCTGATGGCAGCGTGCTTGGCTTCGCTCAGGTGACCCAGTTCGCGGTTGGCGTCAGCGGCGGCCTGTTTGACCATGGCCAGACCGACAACCAGTTTCGGGTAGTGCGAAATCGGAACGCCCGAAAGGCGGAAGTTATTCACCGCTCGCAGGGTCTGGATACCGTAATACGCTTGAGCCGGTACTTCGAGAGCGCCAAGCAGGTCATTTTCTGTGCGGAATGATGCAGCGGAGGACATGATAGAAATCATCTCAATATGGACCCGGTCTGTGCCGGAACGCTGTGAATGCTAGGCTTGTGCGAAATTTTGGGCCAATGCTGTTAAACACTAGCCTATGCACATTCGGCATAATGCCCGTGTGACGCCGCGTTGACGGCAAGCGTGTGACCTAAATTGGTGCGTGTCCGGGAGGACGTGATGAATCTGGAAAGCAAATGGCTGGAGGACTTTAGTGCCTTGGCCGCCACCCGCAGCTTCTCCCAGGCAGCCGAGCGGCGTTTTGTGACGCAGCCTGCGTTCAGTCGACGGATTCGCAGCCTTGAAGCCGCGCTGGGACTGACCCTGGTCAACCGTTCGCGTACACCGGTGGAGCTGACAGCGGCGGGACAATTGTTCCTCGTCACTGCGCGCACCGTGGTCGAACAACTGGGTGAAGTGTTGCGTCATCTTCATCACCTTGAAGGTGGTCAGGGCGAAGTCATGCAAGTTGCAGCCGCTCACTCATTGGCACTCGGATTCTTTCCGCGCTGGATCGCCCAACTACGCAACGAAGGCTTGAACATCGCCACGCGGTTGGTGGCGACCAACGTCGGCGACGCGGTGCATGCGCTGCGCGAAGGCGGCTGCGATCTGATGCTGGCGTTCTACGATCCGGATGCGGCGATGCAGATGGACCCGGAGATCTTCCCGTCACTGCACCTGGGGCACACCGAAATGCTGCCGGTGTGTGCGGCGGATGCCGATGGCAAGCCGCTGTTCGATCTGGAAGGCGAGGGCAGCGTGCCGCTGTTGGCCTACAGCGCCGGTGCGTTCCTCGGCCGCTCGGTGAACATGCTGCTGCGGCAACGGGCGCTACGTTTCACCACCATCTACGAAACCGCCATGGCCGACAGCCTGAAAAGCATGGCCCTGGAAGGCCTTGGTATCGCCTGGGTGCCGCAACTGAGCGTGCGCGCCGAACTGGCGCGCGGTGAACTGGTGGTCTGTGGCGGCCCGCAATGGCATGTGCCGCTGGAGATTCGTCTGTATCGCTGCGCGTTGGTGCGCAAGGCGAATGTGCGGTTGTTGTGGCGCAAGTTGGAGGGTGGGGCGGCGCAAGGTACAACCGGTTCTTGAACACGATGAAAGCCCCTGTAGGAGCGAGCTCGCTCGCGATGAACCTGAGAGCGCCTCGGGCTGTCAGGCTTCCAGCGTCATCGTTAACGACCATCGCGTGCGAGCTCGCTCCTGCAGGAAGATTTGTGAGGTTCGCTGGCTGACCTTCAGGTCAATAAAACCGGGACTTTGCGCCGTATGACAGATGGTCGTGACGGGGGCTGTTTATCTGCCGTATTGCGGTATACTGCGCGGCCTTCGGCCGGTTACGACCGGCCATAATTCGTACAATCAAGCCACGCATCCTGCGTGGCTTGTTGTTTTTTGACGCGCCTGCGGGCGCCCAGAGAGAAGAGGCACGACGATGAGTGCACTGGTTGGCGTGATCATGGGCTCCAAGTCCGATTGGTCCACCCTTAGCCACACCGCCGATATGCTGGAAAAGCTCGGCATCCCTTACGAGGTGAAAGTGGTCTCTGCCCACCGCACCCCGGACCTGCTGTTCCAGTACGCTGAAGAAGCCGAGGCGCGTGGCATCGAGGTGATCATTGCCGGTGCCGGTGGCGCAGCCCACTTGCCTGGCATGTGTGCGGCCAAGACCCACTTGCCGGTACTGGGCGTGCCGGTGCAGTCGGCGATGCTCTCGGGCGTTGATTCGCTGCTCTCGATTGTGCAGATGCCAGCCGGCATCCCGGTCGCCACCCTGGCCATCGGCAAGGCGGGCGCGATCAACGCCGCGCTGCTGTCGGCGAGTATCCTTGGCGCCAAGCACCCGCAGTTCCACACGGTGCTGAAAGCTTTCCGTGCTGAGCAGACAGACAGCGTCCTGGAAAATCCAGACCCACGCATCGCCTGAGGTTGTTGACGATGAAGATCGGTGTAATCGGTGGCGGCCAGTTGGGTCGCATGTTGGCGCTGGCGGGCACTCCGCTGGGTATGAACTTCGCTTTTCTGGACCCGGCGCCGGATGCTTGCGCAGCCGCGTTGGGCGAACACCTGCGGGCCGATTACGGCGATCAGGATCACCTGCGTCAGCTTGCCGATGAAGTCGATCTGGTGACTTTCGAGTTCGAAAGCGTCCCGGCGGAAACCGTCGCGTTCCTCTCGCAATTCGTCCCGGTCTACCCGAGCGCCGAAGCCCTGCGCATCGCTCGCGATCGCTGGTTCGAGAAGAGCATGTTCAAGGACCTGGGGATTCCTACCCCGGCGTTCGCCGACATTCAGTCCCAGGCCGACCTGGATGCCGCCGTGGCCTCCATAGGTCTGCCGGCGGTGCTGAAGACCCGTACCCTGGGTTACGACGGCAAGGGTCAGAAAGTCCTGCGCACGGCAGAAGATGTGATTGGCACCTTCGCCGAACTGGGCAGCGTGGCCTGCCTGCTGGAAGGCTTCGTGTCGTTCACCGGTGAAGTCTCGCTGATCGCCGTGCGTGCCCGTGACGGTGAAACCCGCTTCTATCCGCTGGTACACAACACCCACGAAAGCGGCATTCTCAAGCTGTCCGTGGCCAGCACCGATCACCCGTTGCAAGCCCTGGCCGAAGATTACTCCAGCCGTGTGCTCAAGCAGCTGGATTACGTCGGTGTGATGGCGTTCGAGTTCTTTGAAGTCGACG
This sequence comes from Pseudomonas sp. Pseusp3, assembly GCF_047304225.1. Lineage (NCBI taxonomy): Bacteria > Pseudomonadati > Pseudomonadota > Gammaproteobacteria > Pseudomonadales > Pseudomonadaceae > Pseudomonas > Pseudomonas sp. Pseusp3. The sequence goes on from NZ_JBGLYV010000015.1 coordinate 19,700, forward strand.
GTGGCCTCAAGGCCAACGAAATTGCCCCGCGCGTGCACAACTCAGGGCACTGGACCACCGAAGGTGCCGAGTGCAGCCAGTTCGAGAACCACCTGCGGGCCGTTGCCGGTCTGCCGTTGGGTTCGACTGCCAAGGTCGGTGAAAGCGCGATGGTCAACTTCATCGGTAAAGTGCCGGAGACCGAGAAAGTCCTGGCCATCGCCGATTGCCATCTGCATCACTACGGCAAGGCGTTCAAGGTCGGCCGCAAGGTCGGTCATGCCAACCTTCGTTGTGCAGACCGCGAGACGCTGACGGCCCAGATTCTCAAGGTTGAAGCACTGATCGCCGAATAGTTTTTATCTGGTTGCGGCGGAACCTTCCGGTTGCGCCGTTCTCTCATGGCAGGTTGCGAAAGTCTGACTAGGCTTTCGAATAGCTACTTCATTGAGAGGGGAATGCCATGGGAATTATCGGAACCATCTTTATCGGCTTGATCGTCGGTCTGCTGGCACGGTTCCTGAAACCGGGCGATGACAGCATGGGCTGGATCATGACGATTCTGCTCGGTATCGGCGGTTCGCTGGCGGCCACTTACGGCGGTCAGGCCTTGGGCATCTACCAGGCTGGCCAAGGTGCAGGTTTCATCGGTGCACTGGTGGGTGCCATTGTGTTGCTGGTGATCTACGGACTGATCAAAAAGAACTGATCCAGGCGACAAAGCCCTCTCCGCCAATCCGGCCGGGAGGGCTAGAATGCTCGGCGTTTCCTGTTCTTCCAATTACCGAGCACCTTCATGCGCCGTCTTTTGTTGACTCTTGTTTTACTGGGTTCGGGCCTTGCCCATGCCGGCGAACTGCCGGAAACCGACTGGCTCGAATTGATGCCCAAGTCGGACCAGAAGGCCCTCGAGGCCATGCCTGAAATCGACCACAACTCCCCTGAAGCCAATGGCACTTTCACCGACAAGGGTGGGATGAAACAGGCCAAAGGCTTGCCGGCGGTGATGTACTCGACCAAGACCGTTGCGTCGATGAACGACAAGAACATCCGCATCGGCGGTTATCCAGTGCCGCTGGAGTCCGACGCCAAGGGGCACAGTACATTGTTCTTCCTGGTGCCGTACCCGGGCGCCTGTATCCACGTGCCACCACCGCCGCCCAACCAACTGGTGCTGGTGCGTTATCCCAAAGGCCTGAAGCTGAACGACATCTACACGCCGTTGTGGGTGACCGGTACGCTGAAGATCGAGAAGGTCAGCAATGACCTGGCCGATGCAGCGTATGCGCTGGATGCGGAGAAGGTCAGAGTCGTAAAAGAGTCCGACTTGTAGAGATGCAAATGTGGGAGCGGGCTTGCTCGCGAAGGCGGTGTAACAGCCAACGATGATGTTGAATGTTATGACCCCTTCGCGGGCAAGCCCGCTCCCACATTGGTTTTAGGTGTTACTTAGAGCGGCGCGCTGTTGACGCTCACGCCCAGCGTATGGCTTGCCCCTGGTTTCAGGTTCACTACATCGCCCATCACGTTCGCCGTCTCGATGCACAGCATGCGCTGCCAGCCGTCGTCGGCCATGTCGCTGAACGCAGCGGCGCGGTCGACCCACGGGTTCCAGATCACCGCCGTACGCGATCCACTGCTGGTCAGTACGATGCGTCGCTCCCATGCAGGATCGACGATGCTCAGCTGCGGCGGGGCGTCGAGGTAGATGCGATCGGTCTCGCCGGTAAAGCGCAGGTCACCGGTCTGGGTAACGGTTTTCCAGTTGTCCAGGGTTTCGATGTAGTTGAGGCCGTCCACGCCTTCGACGTGCACGTCACGTACATCGCTGACGGCAAAATAACTGTGCAGCGCCTGGCTGATGCTGACGGTTTCAGCACCCCGGTTGTGGCTGATCAGATGGATGTGCAATTGCTCGTCGAGGCGAATGCTCAGCGTCAATTCCACCTGGTGTGGCCAGCCGGGAAAGCCGCCTTCGGGGTAGGGCAGGAGGAATTCGACCTTCAGGCTTTCGCCTTCGGCTTCGATGCCACCCAGTTCCCAATCCATCGCTCGCACGAAACCGTGAGCCGCCGGTGCTTCCTTGCTGACGCGCATTGCCTGAACGCTTTGCGGATTGCGCTCAAAGACGCCAAACCACGGCCAGCACACCGGCACGCCGGCACGGATGCTCTTGCCGGTCTTGAACACGGCCTCGTCGTTGAGCCAGATCAACGGCGGCTGGCCGGCCAGTTGATAACTGAGGATGTGCGCGCCTTGCTGGGCTACCAGCAATTCGGCCTGACCGTGGCGGATGCGCCAGCAGTTCAGTTCATCCAGCTTTACGGCTTCAACATTGGGCGTGCTCATGGGACAGCTCTCGATCAGTAACGTGGACAACTATCGACCGCAAAACGGCTACCAGGTTTAAAAGCTCTTATCGAGCCCTTGGCGGAACCGAACGGGTGCGACCGCTGCCGTCGATGGCAACGAACACAAACACCGCTTCCGTTACTTTACGCCACTCGCTGGACAGTGGATCGTCGCTCCAGACCTCGACCATCATCTTGATCGAGCTGCGGCCGATTTCCAGGGCCTGGGTATAAAAGGACAGCTGCGCGCCCACCGCCACCGGAACCAGAAACGCCATGCGGTCGATCGCAACGGTGGCAACGCGCCCGCCGGCGACCTTGCTGGCCATCGCGGTACCTGCCAAATCCATCTGCGCCACCAGCCAGCCGCCGAAAATATCGCCAAAGCCATTGGTTTCGCGAGGGAGCGCGGTAATTTGCAAGGCCAGGTCGCCTTGCGGGATCGGATCTTCTTGTTCGAGCTCTATCATGCCGGGGGTGCCTCTGACCCGTGACTCTTCGTTGGTATTGCTGGTGGTAGCCGTCTTCGGGAAAAACGATTCACCACCGAACATACTACGTTCGTCACGTTTTCCATAAGGCGCCTAAAGGGAAACTCTGCGAAATCGCCTATGAACCTGACAGGCGTTTTCGCACAGCAACCCCTCAAAAACCGGAGCAAGGCTGCGAGTATATCGGTCGGTAGACTCCACGACGACCGTCCGGTTCTCATTTTGACCGTCAAAAACGCACCTCTATGTGCTTTTTCGAACAATTTGCTATCGTGCCGGACCTGCCCAAACCTCCGCCAGCGTTGTTGAGGTTGCAGATCCGACTATAAGAGAAGCCCTTGCCATGACCACAGCGCCCTCGAGCATCGCGCAGCCAGACCAACCCGCACGTCCGCTGACCCGCAGCGACTACAAGACTCTATCGCTGTCTGCCCTGGGCGGTGCGCTGGAGTTCTACGACTTCATCATCTTCGTGTTCTTTGCCACGGTGGTGGGCAAGCTGTTCTTCCCGGCGGACATGCCTGAGTGGCTACGCCTGATGCAGACATTCGGCATCTTCGCCGCCGGCTACCTGGCACGGCCGTTGGGCGGCATCGTGATGGCGCACTTCGGCGACCTGCTTGGGCGCAAGAAAATGTTCACCCTGAGCATTTTCATGATGGCCGTGCCGACGCTGATCATGGGCTTGTTGCCGACCTATGCGCAGATCGGCATGTGGGCACCCATCCTGTTGCTGTTGATGCGGGTGATCCAGGGCGCGGCCATTGGCGGTGAAGTGCCGGGGGCGTGGGTCTTCGTTTCCGAACACGTTCCGCAGCGGCATGTCGGCTACGCCTGCGGCACCCTGACCAGCGGTCTGACGGCGGGCATTTTGCTCGGCTCGCTGGTCGCCACGGCGATCAACAGCCTCTATACCCCGGTGGAGGTGTCGGATTACGCCTGGCGGATTCCGTTCCTGCTTGGCGGTGTGTTTGGTCTGTTCTCGGTGTACCTGCGTCGCTGGCTGCATGAAACCCCGGTGTTCGCCGAGCTGCAACAGCGCAAGGCCCTGGCCGAAGAGGTGCCGCTGCGTGCGGTGCTTCGTGACCATCGTGGTGCCATCGCCATTTCGATGCTGCTGACCTGGCTGCTGTCTGCCGCCATCGTGGTGCTGATCCTGATGACCCCGACCGTGTTGCAGACGGTCCACCATTTCCCGGCGACTACCGCCCTGCAGGCCAATAGCGTGGCGATCGTGTTCCTGAGCTTTGGCTGCATCATCGCTGGCGCACTGGCGGACCGATTCGGCGCAGGACGGGTCTTCGTGTTCGGTTGTACGGCATTGCTGGCCAGCTCCTGGACCTTCTATCACAGCCTGGCCGATCATCCCGACTGGCTGTTCCCGATGTATGCCCTGACCGGTCTGCTGGTCGGCACCATCGGCGCGGTGCCCTACGTGATGGTCAAGGCCTTCCCGCCCGTGGTGCGCTTCAGCGGTTTGTCGTTCTCCTACAACGTGGCCTACGCCATCTTCGGCGGCCTGACGCCGATGATCGTCAGCCTGTTGCTCAAGGAGAGTGCGATGGGGCCTGCTTATTATGTGGCGGTGCTGTGTGGGGTCGGGATTCTGGTGGGGGCCTGGCTCTGGAAGAAGGGCCGTTGATCCGTTAGTAGTGGCAACGGTGCGCGCTGCTTTTCCGGCTAAATCCCTCCAATTCCTACATTTATAGTTACAACTGAAAGGCCAGCCTTCCAAGTGGAGTGCTGGCCTTTCATCCAATTGTCATATTTCAGCCATAGAGTGTTCACACGGCCTGCTGATACTTGGCCCCGACTTAACACACCCTATCTGCTAGGAGTAAGGCATGAAACTGAAGCGTTTGATGGCGGCAATGACTTTTGTCGCTGCTGGCGTTGCGACTGCCAACGCGGTTGCCGCTGTTGACCCTGCTATCCCGAGCTACACCAAGACCACTGGTGTGTCGGGCAATCTGTCCAGCGTCGGCTCCGATACCCTGGCCAACCTCATGACCCTCTGGGCTGAGAACTACAAAAAAGAATACCCGAACGTAAACATCCAGATTCAGGCTGCTGGCTCCGCCACTGCGCCACCTGCGCTGACTGAAGGCACCGCTAACCTGGGCCCGATGAGCCGCAAGATGAAGGACACCGAGCTGGCTGCCTTCGAGCAGAAGTACGGCTACAAGCCAACCGCTATCCCGGTTGCCGTGGACGCCCTGGCGATCTTTGTACACAAAGACAACCCGATCCAGCACCTGACCATGGAACAAGTTGACGCAGTTTTCTCGTCCACTCGTCTGTGCGGCGCTAAAACCGACGTGAAAACCTGGGGTGACCTGGGTGTGACCGGTGACCTGGCCAACAAGCCGGTTCAACTGTTCGGTCGTAACTCGGTATCCGGCACCTACGGTTACTTCAAGGAAGAAGCCCTGTGCAAAGGCGACTACAAGCCTAACGTCAACGAGCAACCAGGTTCGGCTTCGGTCGTTCAGTCGATCAGCTCCTCGCTGAACGGCATCGGTTACTCGGGCATCGGCTACAAAACCGCTAGCGTGAAGACTGTGGCCCTGGCCAAGAAAGGCAGCCAGGACTTCATCGAAGACACCGAAGAAAACGCCCTGAACGGCAAGTACCCGCTGTCCCGCTTCCTGTACGTCTACGTGAACAAGGCCCCGAACAAGCCTCTGGCCCCGCTGGAAGCCGAGTTCGTGAAACTGGTTCTGTCGAAACAGGGCCAGGAAGTTGTAGTGAAAGACGGTTACATCCCACTGCCGGCCAAAGTAGCTGCCAAAGCTCTGGCTGACCTGGGTCTGGCGGAAGGCGGCGCTGAAGTCGCAAAAAAGTAACAAATTGAGTCCGAGGTGAACCCCTCGGACTCACATGGGGGCGGCAGGAGCCGCCCCCATACACCTCAAATTCTCTATCCACTGCTGGTTACCGCTAGCGGCGGATTTGTTGCGTCACTGCATTGTCATCTTTCTGTCATACAGGATCGCTAGGGTGTGCGCATGAATGATCTGGCCAATTCCAACATGACTACTAATCCCCCCAAGCGAATTGACTTCAATACGCCTGAGCTACAACGCAAGCGCCGCATTCGCGCGCTCAAAGATCGCCTGACCCGCTGGTACGTCCTCGTTGGCGGCCTTGCTGTGCTTGGCGCAATCACCTTGATCTTCTTCTTCCTTGCCTACGTCGTTGCGCCCCTGTTCCAGGGTGCCAGCCTGACTGCCAAGGACGCCATCACGCCAGCCTGGATGCAAGACGCCGGCAAACCGCTGATGATTTCTCTGGAAGAGCAGAACCAGGTTGCGATGCGGGTTTCCGACAAGGGCCAGGCATTGTTCTTCGACATCGACAGTGGCGCCGAACTCAAGCGCGTCGATCTGCCGATTCCAACCGGTACCACCGTGACCTCCATCGGCGAAGACCAACCAGGTCACCCGCTGGTTGCCGTGGGTCTTTCCAACGGTCAGGCACTGGTGTTCCGTCACACCTATAAAGTCAGCTACCCGGAAGGCAAGAAGAGCATCTCGCCAGCGGTCGAATACCCATACGGCGAAACACCAATCGCGGTGAACGAAGCGGGCGGTGCGCTGGAGCACGTCAGCCTCAATGCCAACGATTCGACCCTGATGCTGGTTGGCGCCACCGGTTCGCAACTCAATGTTCTGTCGCTGACCAGCGAAGAGAACATGATGACCGGCGAAGTCACCAACGAGCAGAAGCGCATTGACCTGCCGCAGATGAACGAGCCGGTGAAGAACATCTTCGTCGACCCGCGTCAGCAGTGGCTCTACGTGGTCAACGGGCGTGCCCAGGCCGACGTCTTCAGCCTGCGCGACAAGAGCCTCAATGGTCGCTACAAACTGCTTGAAGACGGTGAAGCGCAAGTCACTGCCAGCACTCAGCTCGTGGGCGGTATCTCGCTGATCATCGGTGACTCCAAGGGTGGTCTGGCCCAGTGGTTCATGGCCCGCGATCCGGATGGCGAACAGCGCCTGAAGCAGATCCGCACCTTCCAGATGGGCACCACGCCTATCGTTGAAATCACCGCCGAAGAACGCCGCAAGGGCTTCGTTGCCCTCGACGCTTCCGGCAAGCTTGGCGTGTTCCACAGTACTGCCCACCGCACCTTGCTGGTGGAGCCGGTTGCAGAAGGCCAAGGCATTTTCGGTCTGTCGCCACGGGCCAACCGCGTGATCGTGGAAGCCAGCGGCAAGTTGCACCCGCTGCTGCTCGACAACCCGCACCCGGAAGTGTCGTGGAGCGCGCTGTGGAGCAAGGTCTGGTACGAGAACTACGACGAGCCTAAATACGTCTGGCAATCGACCGCCGCCAACACCGACTTCGAACCCAAGCTGAGCCTGTCGCCGCTGACCTTCGGTACCCTGAAAGCCGCGTTCTACGCCATGCTGCTGGCCGCTCCATTGGCCGTTGCCGCTGCGATCTACACCGCGTACTTCATGGCCCCTGGCATGCGCCGCAAGGTCAAGCCGGTGATCGAGCTGATGGAAGCGATGCCGACGGTGATCCTTGGCTTCTTCGCCGGTCTGTTCCTCGCACCTTATGTGGAAGGGCATTTGCCGGGCATCTTCAGCCTGCTGATGCTGCTGCCGATCGGCATCCTGGTTGCCGGTTTCACCTTCAGCCGCCTGCCTGAGTCGATCCGCCTGAAAGTCCCGGATGGCTGGGAAAGTGCGCTGCTGATTCCGGTGATCCTGTTTGTGGGCTGGCTCTCGCTGTACATGAGCCCGTTCATGGAAAACTGGTTCTTCGGTGGCGACATGCGCATGTGGATTTCCCACGACCTGGGCATCACCTACGACCAGCGCAACGCCCTGGTGGTCGGCCTGGCCATGGGCTTCGCGGTCATCCCGAACATCTATTCCATCGCCGAAGACGCCGTGTTCAGCGTGCCTCGCGGCCTGACCCTGGGCTCCCTGGCCCTCGGTGCCACACCATGGCAGACCATGACCCGCGTGGTGATCCTCACCGCCAGCCCGGGCATCTTCTCGGCGCTGATGATCGGCATGGGCCGCGCGGTCGGTGAAACCATGATCGTGCTGATGGCCACCGGTAACACCCCGGTCATGGAAATGAACCTGTTCGAAGGCCTGCGCACCCTGGCCGCCAACGTCGCGGTGGAAATGCCCGAATCGGAAGTCGGCGGCAGCCACTACCGCGTGCTGTTCCTCTCGGCGCTGGTGCTGCTGTTGTTCACCTTCGTCATGAACACCCTCGCAGAACTGATCCGTCAGCGCCTGCGCAAGAAATACTCGTCGCTTTAAGAAAGGTAGAAGTCTGTGAAACAGAACTCCCTGAATGGATGGTTCAAGAGCGGCGCCCCAGGCGTCTGGATCAGCGGTGGCGCGGTGTCCATCGCGGTCATCATGACCATTGGCCTGCTGGCAGTGATTGCCGTGCGCGGCCTGGGTCACTTCTGGCCGGCGGATCTGATCCACGCCAGCTACGACGTACCGGGCCAGGGCCAGCACCTGGTCATCGGTGAAGTGGTACAGAAGGAAGAGGTGCCCCGTGCCCGTCTGAAAAGCGCCGGCCTGCCGGTGCCCGACGAAGGCCCGGAGTTCATGACCCGCGAGCTGATCAAGGTCGGCAACCGTGACCTGAACGGCAACGACTTCACCTGGACCGTCGGCGAGTGGCTGACCAACCAGACGACACCGCCAGAGCTGATGGCGATCGAGCGTCGTGAGTGGGGCAACTTCTACGGTTACCTGGTCAACGTCAAACAGGATGGCAAGGTCATCGCTGAGGGCGAAGCCGCATGGCCTGAGTTGCAGGCCCGCGTCGACCGCGTGAACAAGCTGGCTGCACAGCTCAAGAACCTGGAAAAAACCGACATCGGCGCGATCAACGCCGGTCTCGAGCGCATCCGCTTGCACGGTCGCAAGCTTGAGCTGGAAGGCAAGCTGGACGCCACCGCACAAGCGGACATGGAATCCGAGCGCGCCGAACTCAATGCTCGCTATCAGGATGTCGAAGCGCGCCTGAGCGACCTGCACGCGCAGTTCAACCGCGACAGCCTGACCGCCCGCGATGCGAACGGTAAGGAAGTCGAAATCGGCATCGGCAAAGTGGTTCACGCCTACCAGCCGAACGCCATGAGCACGACCACCAAGATCGGTTTCTACTTCAGCAAGGTCTGGGAGTTCCTGAGCGACGACCCGCGCGAAGCGAACACCGAAGGCGGGATCTTCCCGGCCATCTTCGGCACCGTGATGATGACCTTGATCATGGCGATGATCGTGACCCCGTTCGGCGTGCTGGCGGCGGTATACCTGCGTGAATACGCCAAGCAGAACACGCTGACCCGGGTGATCCGCATCGCGGTGAACAACCTGGCAGGTGTTCCGGCCATCGTTTACGGCGTGTTCGGCCTGGGCTTCTTCGTCTATGTGCTGGGCGGCTCGCTCGACCGTCTGTTCTTCCCGGAAGCCTTGCCGGCGCCGACCTTCGGCACACCGGGTCTGCTCTGGGCCTCGCTGACCCTGGCGCTGCTGGCGGTGCCGGTGGTGATCGTGGCCACCGAAGAAGGTCTGGCGCGGATTCCTCGCACCGTACGTGAAGGCTCGTTGGCCCTCGGCGCGACCAAGGCGGAAACCTTGTGGAAGATCGTGCTGCCGATGGCCAGCCCGGCGATGATGACCGGCATGATCCTCGCCGTGGCCCGCGCTGCGGGTGAAGTGGCGCCGCTGATGTTGGTGGGTGTGGTGAAACTGGCGCCGTCGCTGCCGGTGGACGGCAACTACCCGTACCTGCACCTGGACCAGAAGATCATGCACCTGGGCTTCCACATCTATGACGTCGGCTTCCAGAGCCCGAACGTCGAAGCCGCGCGGCCGCTGGTGTACGCCACGGCGCTGCTGCTGGTGCTGGTGATCGCCACGTTGAACCTGTCGGCCGTTTATATCCGTAACCACCTGCGCGAGAAGTACAAGGCGCTGGATAGCTGATCATCACCGAACTGTAGGAGCGAGCTTGCTCGCGAAAAAGGTACAGCCGACGCCACTCAGCGCCTGGAACACCATCGCAAGTGAGCTCGCTCCTACAGAAAGAATTGTGTAACCGCAGGCCTTGGCCAGCGGCAACCGAACCGAATTTGTTAGCACAGGGAGCCTCCCATGCAGCACGAAGCACATACCCACGGCATCAACATGTCGGCCTTGGGTCGCGACAAACAGAGCCTGAATCTCGAGCAGGAAACCGTGGCCATCGAAGTGCCGGGCCTGAGCCTGTTCTACGGCGAAAAACAAGCGCTGTACGACGTCAGCATGAACATCCCGAAACAGCGCGTGACCGCCTTCATCGGCCCGTCCGGCTGCGGCAAGTCGACACTGTTGCGTACCTTCAACCGCATGAACGACCTGGTTGACGGCTGCCGTGTCGAGGGTGCGATCAACCTGTACGGCAGCAACATCTACCGCAAGGGTGAAGACGTGGCCGAGCTGCGTCGTCGCGTCGGCATGGTGTTCCAGAAGCCGAACCCGTTTCCGAAAACCATTTACGAAAACGTGGTTTACGGCCTGCGCATCCAGGGCATCAACAAGAAGCGCGTCCTCGACGAAGCCGTTGAGTGGGCGTTGAAAGGCGCGGCGCTGTGGGATGAGGTCAAGGACCGTCTGCACGAGTCGGCACTGGGCTTGTCCGGTGGTCAGCAACAACGTCTGGTGATCGCCCGCACCATCGCCGTGGAGCCGGAAGTGCTGCTGCTCGACGAACCGTGCTCGGCACTCGACCCGATCTCCACGCTGAAAGTCGAAGAGCTGATCTACGAACTGAAATCCAAGTTCACCATCGTGATCGTTACCCACAACATGCAACAGGCGGCGCGGGTTTCCGACTACACCGCGTTCATGTACATGGGCAAACTGGTGGAATTCGGCGACACCGATACCCTGTTCACCAACCCGGCGAAGAAGCAGACCGAAGACTACATCACCGGTCGCTACGGCTAGCCGTACAGCCGCAAGCGTCAAGCTTCAAGCGGCAATCTAGAGCGGTTCGGGTACGACACAAATCAGCTTGCAGCTTGTAGCTTGCAGCTCACAGCTTTTGCGGAGCAGACAACATGATTTCTAAGGAAGGCCTTACACATCACATCTCCCAGCAGTTCAACGCCGAGCTTGAGGAAGTGCGCAGCCACCTCCTCGCCATGGGCGGGCTGGTCGAGAAGCAGGTCAACGACGCGGTGACCGCGCTGATCGAGGCCGACTCCGGCCTGGCCCAGCAGGTACGTGAGATCGATGACCAGATCAACCAGATGGAACGCAACATCGACGAGGAATGCCTGCGCATTCTGGCCCGTCGTCAGCCAGCGGCATCGGACCTGCGCCTGATCATCAGCATTTCCAAATCGGTGATCGACCTGGAGCGCATCGGTGACGAGGCGACCAAGATCGCCCGTCGCGCCATCCAGCTGTGCGAAGAAGGTGAAGCGCCTCGCGGTTACGTCGAAGTGCGCCACATCGGTGACCAGGTGCGCAACATGGTCCGCGACGCACTGGACGCCTTTGCCCGTTTCGACGCCGAACTGGCCTTGTCGGTGGCGCAGTACGACAAGATCATCGACCGCGAATACAAGACCGCCCTGCGTGAGCTGGCGACCTACATGATGGAAGATCCGCGTTCTATCTCGCGGGTTCTGAGCATTATCTGGGTGCTGCGTTCGCTGGAGCGTATCGGCGACCACGCGCGCAATATCTCGGAACTGGTGATCTACCTGGTACGCGGCACCGACGTGCGGCACCTGGGCCTCAAGCGCATGAAGGAAGAAGTTGAAGGAACCAGTGGCGAAAGCGCTAATGTTCCGGGCAAAACTGACGATAAGTAAGGTTGCCCAAGTAAAGCGCCCGGCCTGTTGGCCGGGCGTTTTTGTTTGTGGCACACGAATTCGAAAAGCAGCACCCGCGAACGAAAAGTCCGGCGTGACTGAAGGTTTTTTGGCAAAGTGCCATCAGCAAAGCGGTATGCTGGCCGGGATTTTTTAAAGGGGTGGTGGATGAGTAAGGTCAGTGTGTTGGTCGTGGACGACGCGTCGTTCATTCGTGACCTGGTGAAAAAGTGCCTGCGCAATTATTTCCCGGGCATGCGGATCGAAGACGCAATCAATGGCAGAAAGGCCCAGGCCATGCTGGCCAAGGAAGCATTCGACCTGGTCCTGTGCGACTGGGAAATGCCCGAAATGTCCGGCCTGGAACTGCTGACCTGGTGCCGCGAGCAAGACAACCTCAAAACCATGCCCTTCGTGATGGTGACCAGCCGTGGCGACAAGGAGAACGTCGTCCAGGCGATCCAGGCCGGGGTATCCGGTTACGTCAGCAAGCCGTTCACCAACGAGCAACTGCTCACCAAGGTCAAGCAGGCGCTGCACAAGGTCGGCAAACTCGATGCCTTGATCAACGTAGCCGCGACCAAAACCAGCCCTGCATTCGCTAACGACTCCCTCGCCGCCTTGACCGGTGGCAAGGCTCCGGTCGCCACGCCAACAGCCGCGCCTGCACCTGCACCTGCACCGTCCAGAGGCTTGCTCAACAATCCGCCGGTCAAGGCGCCTGCGGCCTCTTCGGCACCCACCAGTGGCCGTGGCCAGGGCCAACTGCGTTTGCCGAACGGCATTGCGCAATGCGTGATCAAGGCCTTGAGCCTCAAGGAAGCGCTGTTGGTGGTGAAGCGCACCGAGAGACTGCCGCAGATCCTCGACAGCGCCGTGCTGGACCTGGAGCAGGGCGACAATGCCGAAGTCGCCCGCCTCAACGGCTATCTGCATGCCGTCGTGGCCCACGAACCGAAGCCAGACAGCGACTGGCTCCAACTGACCTTCCGCTTTGTCGATCAGGACGCGCAGAAGCTCGATTACATCTCCCGCCTGATTGCGCGCGGTACGGCGCAGAAGCACTTCGTTCCTGGCGCTTGATGCAACGTCGCCTGTCAGCCCGTCTTCGCGAGCAATTCGAATCGTCGCACCGCCGCTCCCACAGGTTCTAGCTGGACCTGTGGGAGCGGGCTTGCTCGCGAAAGGGCCATCACTGTTACCGTACATCTACTGAACACCCATTCTGAAACATCTGTCGACTATCCGGGTCCATTGCAGCTGCTAGGCTCAAACCCAAGTCCCCCTCGACAGAATCCTTGCCTATGTTCACGCGCCTGCTGTTTTTATGTGGCCTGTTCATGGTCGCCACCTCGGCCGTGGCCATGACCATTTACAAGTCCAAAGATGTCTATGGCGTGGTTTCCTACAGTGACCGCCCCAGCAAAGGCGCCCATGTGTTCGTTTTTCGCGATGGCATGGTCGAGCACCTCGAGCGCCAGGTGCGCCTCGTCATCATGAAGAAGAACGGCGTGCACAGCGTGTACGTGCGCAATGACCTGTATGCACCGGTAGAGGTCGAATTGAGTTTCACCGGGGTGAAGAATGCCAGTGGGGCGCCGGGGCGGACGATTCGGCGCGTGATCCCGCTACGCTCCAGCGTTCGCCTGGCGCAGCTCAAGGCCACCAACGCTGGACGGCCGCTCGCCTACGTTCCGAAGTTCAAGTACTCCCTGGGCGACCCCTCAGGACCCACGGTGGGCTATCGGTACCCGTTGCCCTGGCGTGGCGGGCCGTTCCGGATCAGTCAGGGGGCCAATGGGCCCTACAGCCACTTCGGGCCCAAGAGTCGATACGCCATAGACATTGCGATGCCCGAAGGCACGCCGATCATTGCAGCTCGAGATGGCGTGGTGGTGAAAACCGAAAATCGCCAGAGCGGCCGCGGCACCGATGCATCCGGCAATTTCGTGCGGGTGCTGCACGATGACGGGACCATGGGTGTTTACCTGCACCTGAAGAAAGGTTCGGTCTGCGTTCGAGAAGGCCAGCGGGTAAAGGTAGGCAGTGCATTGGCATTGTCCGGCAACACCGGCAACAGCACCGGGCCGCATTTGCACTTCGTGGTGCAGCGCAATACCGGGCTGGGGCTGGTGTCGATTCCGTACCAGTTCAACCAGCCGGTAAGCGCGCTGCCCAACTTTGCGTTGGGCAAGCAGTGATGCGTTGTCTGGTCTGACGCCATCGCGGGCAAGCCCGCTCCCACAGGATCGCCGCGAATCCGGATAAGCCGGTTAATCCAGCATCAACACCTTGGCCAGAACGATCTTCGGCCCTTTCATCTTCTTGATGATGATCCTCAGGCCTTCGACTTCCAGCACTTCTTCCTCTTCCGGAACTCGCTTCAGGCTCTCATAGACCAGCCCGGCAAGGGTTTCGGCTTCGACGTGGTCGAGGTCGATGCCCAGCAGCCTTTCGACCTTGAACAGCGGCGTATCGCCCCGCACCAGCAACTTGCCCGGCTGATACGCGAGGATCCCGCGTTCGGCCTTGCGGTGTTCGTCCTGGATGTCGCCCACCAGCACTTCCAGCACGTCCTCCATGGTCAGGTAGCCGATGATGTTGCCGTCGGCCTCTTCGACCACGGCGAAGTGCGAGCCGCCCTTGCGGAACTGCTCCAGCAACTGCGACAGCGGCATGTGCCGCGACACGCGCTCCAGCGGGCGAGTCAGTTCGGCCAGGTTGAACGACTCGGGAATGTGGTCCAGCGCCGCCAGTTCCAGCAGCAGATCCTTGATGTGCAGCAGGCCGACGAACTCCTGGCGTTCACTGTCGTACACCGGATAGCGGCTGAATTTGTGGCGACGGAACATCGCCAGGATCTGCTTGAGCGGCGCGTTGTACTCCAGGGTCACCAGGTCTTCGCGGGAGTTGGCCCAGTCGACCACTTCCAGCTCGCCCATTTCCACCGCCGAGGCCAGCACGCGCATGCCCTGGTCGCTCGGGTCCTGGCCACGGCTGGAGTGCAGGATCAGTTTCAGCTCTTCACGGCTGTAGTGATGCTCGTGATGCGGGCCGGGTTCACCTTGCCCTGCTATGCGCAGGATCTGGTTGGCGCTGGCGTTGAGCAGGTAGATGGCCGGGTACATGGCCCAGTAGAACAGGTACAGCGGCACCGCCGTCCACAGCGACAGCAATTCGGGTTTGCGGATCGCCCAGGATTTCGGCGCCAGCTCACCGACCACGATGTGCAGGTACGAAATGATGAAGAACGCCGTGAAGAACGAAACCGCCTTGACCACTTCAGCGGAATCTACGCCAACGGCACTCAGTACAGGCGCCAGAAGGTGCGCGAACGCCGGTTCGCCGACCCAGCCCAGGCCGAGAGAGGCGAGGGTGATACCCAATTGGCACGCCGACAGGTAAGCATCGAGCTGACTGTGCACGGTGCGCAGGATGTGCCCGCGCCAGCCGTTTTTATCAGCGATGGCCTCGACCCGGGTCGAGCGCAACTTGACCATGGCAAATTCCGCCGCAACGAAGAATCCGTTGAGCAAAACCAGGATCAGAGCAAAAAGAATCATGCCGAAGTCGGCGAAAATTGTAGCGAGGGTCAAGCCAGGGGAAGGGTCCATGATGGAGTTTTGCGGGTTCCGTGTATTCGAAAGGGAAGTAGAAATCGCGCCTGAAAAGGCAGGCACAAGTCAGCCAATGTAGCGGCTGACTGAGTGATTGCCTAGTGGTGAGTGCTGGCCGGTATCAGTCGGCGGTGCTGATGACCCGTGATTTGGTGACCTGGGCCGGGGCAAAGTGGCAGGTAAAAGTACTGCCGTGGCCCGGTACGCTGCTGATTTCCATTCGGGCCCGATGTCGTAACAAAACGTGTTTGACGATCGCCAGTCCGAGGCCGGTGCCCCCGGTGTTGGAATTGCGGCTGGAGTCGACGCGATAGAAGCGTTCGGTCAGTCGCGGCAGGTGCTTGGCATCGATGCCGATCCCGGAATCCTGCACGCTCAGGTGCGCACCTTGATCATCGCCCCACCAGCGAATGCGGATGTTGCCTTCGGCCGGGGTGTATTTCACCGCGTTGAACACCAGGTTGGAAAACGCGCTGCGTAACTCCGCCTCGCTGCCCTTGAGCAGAATCGTCGGGTCGGCCTCCAGGGTGATTTTCTGGTTTTTCTGGCCGGACAGTTGCTGCGCGTCGCTCTTGATCGATTGCAGCAGGCTGTCGATCGGCACCGGCTGGTTGTCCGACGGGTAATCGGTGGCTTCCAGCTTGGCCAGCAGCAACAGGTCGTTGAGCAAGGTCTGCATGCGTCCGCCTTGTTGCTGCATCTGCTGCAAGGCACGGCCCCAGCGCGGGTTTACCTCGTCGACGTTATCGAGCAAGGTTTCCAGGTAGCCGCAGATCACCGTCAACGGTGTGCGAAGTTCATGGGAAACGTTGGCGATGAAGTCTTTGCGCATCTGTTCCAGCTGATGGATGCGTGTCACATCGCGCACCAGCATCAAGTGCTCGTTGTTGCCGTAACGGGTGATGTACAGCTGGATGCGTACACGGTCGTTGGTCGGCGAAGGGATTTCCAGCGGTTCGGCGTAGCTCTCTTGCTCGAAATATTCCTTGAAGCGCGGATGACGCACCAGGTTGGTCACCGGTTGGCCGCTGTCCTGTGGCGTCTTGAGGCCCAACAGGGTTTCGGCGGCGCGGTTCCACCATTCCAGGTTGCCGTCGGTGTCGAGCATGATCACCGCGTCTTTCAGCGCGGCGGTGGACTCCTGAACCCGGTCGATCACCGCTTGCAGGCGTCCGCGTACCCGTTGGTCACGGCGTTGCAGGTGGTAGATGCTGTCGAACACCTCGCCCCACAGGCCGTAGCCGTCGGGTGGTGCTTCATCGGGTTTGTGCAGGCGCAGCCACTCGTGCAATCGCAGCAACTGCTTGAGGGTCCAGGCCAGGTAAAGACCCAGGCCTGCAGCAAGGCTCCAGCCGTAATAGCCGGTGATCAGGCCGATCACCAGGCAGGCGGTGACCAGCAGCAGCATGTGGCGAATCAGGGTGCCATGCCAGTTTTGGTTCACTTGACGCGCGTCCTTGTCAGCTTGTCGGGCGGTAAAGGTCCGGGTCAGGCTTTGGTAGAAAAGCGGTAACCGGTGCCGCGCACGGTTTGTACCAGATTTTCATAAGCGTCGCCGAGGGCTTTGCGCAGGCGTCGAATGTGCACGTCGACGGTACGTTCTTCGACATAGACGTTGCCGCCCCAGACCTGATCCAGCAACTGGCCACGCGTGTAGGCGCGCTCCTGGTGGGTCATGAAGAATTGCAGCAGGCGGTATTCGGTCGGGCCCATCTCGGCAGGACGGCCGTCGATGGTCACGCGGTGGCTGATCGGGTCCAGCAGCAGGCCGCCGACTTCGATCGGTGCTTCGCCATCGGTAGGGCCGGCACGGCGCAGCACGGCCTTCAGGCGCGCAACCAGCTCACGGGGGGAAAACGGTTTGGTGATGTAGTCGTCAGCGCCGACTTCCAGGCCCTGGATCTTGTTGTCCTCTTCGCCCTTGGCGGTGAGCATGATGATCGGGATGTCCCCGGTCAGCTCGTCACGCTTGAGGCGGCGGGCCAGCTCGATACCGGAGGTGCCGGGCAGCATCCAGTCGAGCAGGATCAGGTCCGGTTTGCGGTCGACGATAATGGCGTGGGCCTGCTGGGAGTTTTCAGCCTCCAGGCAGTCATAGCCGGCCATTTCCAACGCAACGGCGATCATTTCGCGAATAGGCGCTTCGTCGTCGACGATCAGAATGCTCCTGCCAACCATGCCCTTAATCCTCTTGTCATTTAACTGTCTTGCGCCGCATTAGATAACGGAATTATTGCAGTCGTGTGACAGTATTTTAGTCGGCCGGCGATTGGCTGGATCCTGAACTAAGCTCTAAGTCCGGATCCTGACAACCACAAGAGGAAGGTTTCCATGAAGCAATACTCGTATTCCCTTAAAGCCCTGCTGTTGGCGGCCGCGTTTTCCTTGCCAACCATGGCCTTCGCGGCTGAGCCGGCGATGATGAAAGACGGCATGATGGTCGACCATAAGGGCATGACTGTGTACACGTACGACAAGGACGCGGGCGGCAAGTCCATGTGCAACGGCGAATGCGCCGAATACTGGCCGCCAATGATGGCGCCGGCGGGTGCCAAGGCTGAAGGTAAATGGTCAGTCGTCAAGCGTGACGATGGCACGATGCAATGGACCTATGGCGGCAAGCCGCTGTACTACTACAAGGACGACAAGGCAGCTGGAGAAATGAAGGGCGACAAGAAGAAAGACGTCTGGCACGTCGTTCACGAGCATATGTAACGGCTGTTGCCTTGTCGCATGGGATCGCGGCCTTCGTGGCTCTGCAGGAGCTGGCGAAGGCCGCGATCCTTTCAAATCTTCAACGCAACGCGTAATCCAGCACAATCCCGACGAAAATCGCCAACCCCGCCCAGTGGTTGTGCAAAAACGCCTTGAAGCAGCGCATACGGTCCCTGTCGCGGGTGTACCAGAACTCCCAGGCAAAACAGCCGGCGGCCACCAGCAAGCCAAGGTGGAACCACGTCCCCAACCCGAATTTCGACCCCGCCAGCAACAGGCAGCCCAGTGCCAGCCCTTGCAGGGTCAGGATGATCACGCGGTCGGCCTCGCCAAACAGGATTGCCGTGGATTTCACGCCGATCTTCAGATCGTCATCGCGGTCGGTCATCGCGTAATACGTGTCGTAACCCACGGTCCACATCAGGTTGGCGATCCACAGCAGCCATGCGACAGCCGGCAGTTCACCGGTTTCTGCGGTGAAGGCCATCGGCATCCCCCACGAAAACGCCGCACCCAGCACCACTTGCGGGTAATAGGTGTAGCGCTTCATGAAGGGGTAACTGAACGCCAGCGCCAAACCTCCCAATGACAGCCAGACTGTCGCGGCATTGGTGCACAGCACCAGCAGGAAACTCACGCCCATCAGCAATGCGAAGAACACCAGCGCCTCTTTGGAGCTGATTCTGCCGCTGACCAGTGGCCGTTGCTCGGTACGCTTCACATGCCCGTCGACCTTGCGGTCCGCCCAGTCGTTGATCACGCAGCCGCCGGCGCGAGTCAGCACCACGCCAAGGACGAAGATCACGATATTGGCCAGGGACGGCGAACCCTTGCCGGCAATCCACAGCGCCCACAGCGTCGGCCACAGCAACAGGTAAATGCCGATCGGCTTGTCCATGCGGGTCAGCTGAATGAAGTCCCAGGCCCGAGGATTCAAGCGGTTCAATGACTTGAGCAGGCTTTGGTACATCAGCGGTTCTCCGGTTGGGCGAGGGCGGCCTTCCACAGGGTCGGCAGGAAAATTTCGGCCACCAGAACGCTCAAGGCGCCGCGATCGAAACGCGAACGGCGGCCCCACAGCTCAGGCGACTGCGCCTCGGCGGGCAGCCACGCTTGCGGATAATGGCAAACCTCGATGGCCCGGCGCTGGAAGGCATGATCGCAAAACAGCAATTCGCCCAGCGAGCGGCTACCCAGTTCGTCCATGTGCAAGCCGTCGCCTTGCAATGCACTGCGTGACGCCACGCTGCGCGCAAACACCCACGCCTCGCCATGACCGCGCAAATACACCTCACGCACCCAGCCCTCACTGCCTTCGGCCAGGTCCAGCGCGACGCATTCGTCGGCGCGCAAAGGCTGCCAGCCTTCGAACATTGGCGAGACGCTGAAAGCATCATTCGACAGATGAATCAGACGTCTGGTCAGCGAGCCTTCGTCGAACAGCCAGTCGAGGGTGGAAGCATCGGGGAGGGGCGCCAGTTCGCTGCGCGAGAGCCAGAGAGGAGCTGGAGAGGGGGATTCTGTGTGATGCACAATGAGTCATTATTGGCAGCAAATGAGGCGGCGAGCTTAACATGTCAGCCGCTGATATCGATTGAAATGGCCCACCGTTGCGCCGAACAGGCTTGCATCTGACGGTCCCGATCAGTACAAAACGCGCTGAGTTGGACGGCAGTGCTACAACCATCGACCGTCCGACCGGCAAAACGCCTGAACCCTGAGGAAGTACCTGATGAAAAAGTGGCAATGTATCGTCTGCGGCCTGATCTACAACGAAGCCGACGGTTGGCCGGATGACGGCATTGCGCCGGGCACCCGTTGGGAAGACGTCCCGGCAGACTGGCTGTGCCCGGACTGCGGTGTGGGCAAAATGGATTTTGAAATGATCGAAATCGCTGCCTGAACAATTGAGGAGTAAGGAATGAACGCACCTGTAGTCATCGTGGGAACCGGCCTGGCTGGCTACAACGTCGCCCGCGAGTTTCGCAAACTCGATAGCGAAACCCCGCTGCTGCTGATTACCGCCGATGACGGGCGCTCCTACTCCAAGCCGATGCTCTCCACCGGTTTCGGCAAAAACAAGGATGCCGACGGCCTGAGCATGGCCGAACCCGGCGCCATGGCGGAACAACTCAAGGCCGAAATACGTACCCACACGCGCATCAGCGGCATCGACCCGGGCCACAAACGCCTGTGGATTGGTGAAGAAGCGGTGATCTACCGCGACCTGATCCTGGCCTGGGGCGCCGAAACCGTGCGCGTGCCGATTGAAGGCGACGCGGCGGATTGCGTATTCCCCATCAACGACCTGGAAGACTACGCGCGCTTCCGGGCGGCGGCCGCAGGCAAGCGCCGTGTGCTGCTGCTCGGCGCCGGCCTGATTGGCTGCGAGTTCGCCAACGACCTGACCCTGGGCGGCTACGAAGTGCAGCTGGTTGCGCCGTGCGAACAAGTCATGCCGACCCTGTTGCACCCGGCGGCTGCGGCAGCGGTGCAGGCTGGCCTGGAAAGCCTCGGCGCACGCTTCCACCTGGGGCCGGTGCTCAACCGCCTGCAGCGTGTGGCCGATGGCCTGGAAGCGCACCTCTCCGATGGCCAGGTGATCCCGTGCGACGTGGTGGTTTCGGCCATTGGCCTGCGCCCACGCGTTGATCTCGCGGCGGCGGCCGGTCTGCAGGTCAACCGCGGCGTCATGGTCGACCGGCACCTGAAAACCTCCCACGCCAACATCTACGCCTTGGGCGACTGCGCCGAAGTCGACGGGCTGAATCTGTTGTACGTCATGCCCCTGATGAGCTGTGCGCGAGCGTTGGCGCAAACCCTCGCCGGCAACCCGACCGCCGTCACCTATGGCCCGATGCCGATCACCGTCAAAACGCCGGTGTGCCCGTTGGTGGTGTCCCCGCCACCACGGGGCGCAGAAGGCATCTGGACAGTCGAAGGGCAGGGTGCCGACATCAAGGTTTTATGCCGCGATGCCGCGGGCAAACTGCTCGGTTATGCACTCACCGGTGCCGCCGTGATGGAAAAACTGGCCCTGAACAAAGAGCTTCCGGCCCTGCTGGCATAAATACCGGGCGTTCTGTCGGAATCACCCCCCTTTTGCCCTAACAAAGGCCGCGCCGATACTGGCGCGGGGCCTCACTGCGTGCCATCCTCACTCCCGTCTGCCGCAGAGTAGAGCACCTGCGGCGCTTTTGGCGCTGCTCCGCAGAGGGCAGCACGGACATAACAACAACAAACCGTCAAAGGGGCTTCACTCATATGCGTAAACCAGAACTCGCCGCAGCCATTGCTGAAAAAGCAGACCTCACCAAAGAACAAGCCAACCGCGTTCTCAACGCCGTTCTTGAAGAAATCACCGGTGCCCTGCACCGCAAAGACAGCGTAACGCTCGTGGGCTTCGGCACCTTCCTGCAACGCCATCGCGGTGCCCGCACCGGCAAAAACCCGCAAACCGGTGAACCCGTCAAAATCAAGGCCAGCAACACCGTTGCTTTCAAGCCTGGGAAATCGTTGAAAGATAGCGTTAATCCGTAATCCGTAATCCTTTTCCCTAACCCGCGTAGCGGGGAGCGGAATAAAAAATGGGCACGCCAACCAAGGTTGGGTGCCCATTTTTGTTTGGCAGTCATAGTCACCATTTCCGGTTCGCTCAAATGGTCGCGGCGTTTTTTCTCACGATGGTTTCTCGAAAATGATCGTTTTCGAGATCGTCAGTCCATGCCGGTGGCTTAGTGTGATTTAAATTACGCTTTCCGAAGCGACAAAATTTCTTGAATTTTAGGGAGGGCGATAAATGCCGTTCCCTCCGTCGCTCGGCTCAAGATTATTCTAAATTGGTCTTGGCAACTGTCAGTTATGACAGTTAAAGGCGGACGGCCGATGTTTTATAAAAGAGTCTCCTTAAACACTGGCAAGGTGACTGACATGACCTCGAACACTGCAACGGCAAAGGCTTTTACCCCTGTGAGAATCCCGGCGCCGATCAAGGCTCTCTTTGACGACATTTCATTTGCGCGCGTGGCGGCCGTGCATATTTCAGCGGCCACGGGCGCGCCGGTGACTATCGAAGACACGGTAACGCAGGACATGCTGGATAAAGTGACGGCGTTGAGAGTACTGGGCGGGGAGCCGTTGAAATTCACCAGCTTGCGAGGTATTGGAAACCTGCGCAACTTGGAGGACGTGATGATAGAGCGCCAAGTTATCACTCGTCTGCCTGAAGACTTCGGGACGTTGGCAAAGTTGAAGTCGGCGTACTTCATCAACTGTGCACTCAAATCAATTCCGGACTGGATCGGAAATCTCGAAAGCCTGGTCAACCTGAACCTGAGTTCTCAATCGCCGCTGGGCATCATGAGAGGCGGTATTCCGGAGTCGATCGGCAACCTGACAAAACTGGAACGCTTTGACGTGGGCAATAACAATAACCTGTGCGGAAAACTGCCGGATTCCTTTGCCAGACTGACCGCCCTCAAAAACCTGTTGGTTCAGAGCAACGGGTTTGAAGACCTGACCGTCTTGAATGCCATGCCTTCGACCACCACCATCAATATCCGCAATCAAGCCTTGGGCATTATTGAGTTGGGCAATGTGGCGCAAAACAGTTCGCTGCCCATCAGGCTGCCTGAAATATTTGTGCAGGCCCAGACGCCGGGTGACGTCCTGTATGAACCGAGCGGTGTCCAAATCGTGGGCAGTCCAGATGCGTATCTGGATGAAAACCTGCGCTATGTACATTTGCCGACACACACGCCAGGCATGTCCGAGGTGATGCTGGCTATTCATGGGCGGCTGACCAATGTGAGTTATCGCTACACGGTGACCGCGTAACGGCCAACCGGTCTTTTGGCTAACGGATGAAGTGACCTGACATAAGCCGTGCGCAAGAACGCGACAGCGTTCACCGCGCACGGCTCATTAACCTGGAAGGGGCGTCGGCGCTCCTGGTAATGCGTAGACGAGGGGGAAAATACAGCCTTGCGAAGTCTCTTGTGTAGAAGCTTCGTCAATGACTTGGTAGTCATCGGCGTCAAAAGCGGCAGCATCTTCTGCAAAATAAAGCGGATGGTGGCGTTCTATGTTTTTGCCGTTACACTGCCATCGCCGTTCATTTTCCTTCTGAGGCTGTGCGCATGAAATTTCGTTTTCTGCTGTGGATGCTGGGTTTGTTGATGGGTAAGGCCAGCCGGACCAATCCGGCGTTTCAGCAGCAGTTGGGTGACAAGGACCTGGTGTTTCAGCTGCAGACCCTGGACGGGAAAGTGGCGCGGCATTTCCGCGTGAAGGACCAGCGCATTACCAGCCAATCGGGTGTGCATGCCGAGCCAGCGTTTGCGATTGCCTTTAAAGACGCCGCATACGGCTTTGCCACGATGCAGGCGAAGAACAAGCAGCTGGCGTTCATGACGGGGATTCAGGACAAGTCGATTCAGATCAGGGGCAATCCGGCGCTGGTGATCTGGTTCCAGGGGCTGACCAAGTATTTGAAGCCGAAGAAGGTGTAGGAGCGAGCTTGCTCCGGGCGGCGTTCCGACGAGAAACTCAAGCCCCCCGCGGTTATCCAGGATGCACGCGTCATCGTTGACGACTTTCGCGAGCAAGCTCGCTCCTACAAGGTTTTGGTGATCCTTGTGGGAGCGAGCCTGCTCGCGATGCTTTTCAGCCTTGAGTGAATTGCGAAGCCAGTTCGCGCAGCAGCACTTCGGCTTCGAGGACTTTGCTGACGACGTCGTTGGCTTTTTCGCGGCTCAGGCCAAGGCGTTCGAGCAGGGCGTCGGGGATGTCTTCGTCGGGGCCGGAGCCGATGCCACGGCTGCGCAACAGGCGCACCGACAGGCAGACCAGGTTCGGGTATTCGGCGTAGGCGCCGTCGTAGGCCGGGTCGTGCTGGAAGCGCAGGGCGGTGGCCAGCTCTTCGGGCATGTCCCAGTAGCGCATCAGCCATGAGCCGATCTGTTCGCGGCTGATGCCCAGCAGGTGCTGTTCCACAAAGCTGTGGCACAGGTGCGGGTTGACCTCCAGGTGGCGGCAGATCAGCGAGAAGTGCGGCGGGAACACGTGTGCCAGCAATAGGTAGCCGAAGTTGTGCAGCAGGCCGGCCAGGTAGGTCAGGCCGGCTTCCGGACGCTGGGCGCGCGGCATGGCGCGGGTCAGGCCTTCGATGACGGCGGCGGTGTAGATCGATTGCTGCCAGTACGGCGTGGAGTGTTGCGGGTGGTCCTTGGGCAGGCTCAGGGTTTTACCCAAGGCCAGGCCCAGTGCGAGGTTGATCACCAGGTCGAAGCCCAGCACGCGCACGATGGCGTCTTCCACCGAACGGATCTTGCCCGGCGAGGCGTAGTACGGCGATCCCGCCCAGCTCACCACTTGTGCGGCCAGCGCCGGGTCGGTTTCGACCACGCTGGTGATGTCGTCGATGGTGGCGTTGGGGTCGACGCGCAGTTTGATGATTTTTTGCGCGGTTTCGGCCAGCGGCGGAATCTCGATGGTCGCTTCCAGACGTTGCTGGATGCGCCGCGCGGTGAACGCCTGGACGGCCTGGGTGATTTCCTCGCGGTCGTCATCGGGGCGGTCGAGGTTGGGACGAATGCTGGTCAGGTTTTCGCCGAAGTTGGCGGCGCTGGCCTTGGTCAGCATGGTCGTCTTGAAGTCTTCGCTGGAGATTTCCAGCAGCACGCCCGGCTCACCGGAGTTGATCAGCAACTTCGGCTCGCGCAGCAGGCTTTCGTCGTACAGGCACGGTGAACTGGTCAGCGCCGGCAGACCCGGCAGCAAGCTGAGGTTGTGCTTGCCGAGCATTTTTGTCAGGCGTTCGGTGGGTACGGCGGTGAGGCGGCGACCGGTGAGTTCAGTGAGGCGATTGAGGTCCAGCAATTGGCTCTGCGCAAACAGCACCATCAACGCGCCGACACTGTCATCCAGCAGAACGGCCTGCACTTTGCGCGCGGCATTCAGGCCGTGATGGTCCAGCACTTCTTCGTAGGCAATGCCCAACTTGCCCAGCATCAGCCGAATAACCGACGGAGCGTGCGGGGCGTCGGGTGCGAAGGCAACTTCGGTCATGGTCTGTATCCGTACTTAAACAATTGCGGGAGTATAACCAGCTTGCTTGGGGCCACGCCTCAGAAACCGTGAAGGTTGTCACACCTGGCCGTATTGTTGGCCATGACGCAGCCATCGATCGAGTAGCGGGCTGACGTGGGTCGGCCAGCGCTCGAGCAAAGCCTGGGCAGCATCCCGCACGGCGGGCAGCAAATCGGCATCGCGCATCAAGTCGGCGACCTTGAATTGAAGCAGGCCGGTCTGGCGCGTGCCGAGCATTTCGCCGGGGCCGCGCAGTTCCAGGTCTTTTTCGGCGATGACAAAGCCGTCGTTTGTTTCGCGCATGATACCCAGTCGTTGACGACCGATCTGCGACAGCGGCGGATGGTAGAGCAGCACGCAATGGCTGACTGCACTGCCCCGGCCTACGCGGCCGCGCAACTGGTGCAGTTGCGCCAGGCCCAGGCGCTCGGGGTTCTCGATGATCATTAAACTGGCGTTGGGCACGTCGACACCCACTTCGATCACCGTGGTCGCGACCAGCAGTTGCAGGTTGCCGGCCTTGAATTCGGCCATTACCGCGGCTTTTTCCGCAGGCTTCATACGGCCGTGGATCAGCCCGACCTTCAGCTCGCCGAGGGCGGCGGTGAGGTCCTCAAAGGTGGTTTCGGCGGCCTGGCAGGTCAACTCTTCCGACTCTTCGATCAGGGTGCAAACCCAATAGGCCTGACGCCCTTCGGCGCAAGCGCTGCGTACCCGCTCGATGACTTCGACCCGTCGGGTATCGGTGATCAGCACGGTGTTCACCGGCGTTCGGCCGGGAGGCAATTCGTCGAGGATCGAGGTGTCGAGATCGGCGTAGGCGCTCATGGCCAGCGTGCGCGGAATCGGCGTGGCGGTCATGATCAACTGGTGCGGGCACATGCGTCCGCCAACACCCTTCTGCCGTAAGGCCAGGCGCTGCTGCACGCCGAAGCGGTGCTGTTCGTCGATGATCACCAGCGCCAGGTTCTGGAATTGCACTTCATCCTGGAACAGCGCATGAGTGCCAACCACCATCGGCGTGCCGTTGGCGATTTGCTCCAGCGCGGCCGTGCGGTTCTTGCCCTTGAGCTTGCCGGCGAGCCACGCGACTTCGATGCCCAGCGGTTCGAGCCAGCGCTTGAAGGTGATGAAGTGCTGCTCGGCGAGAATCTCGGTGGGCGCCATCAGGGCCACTTGATGACCGGCCTCCAGCGCTTGCAGCGCGGCGAGTGCGGCGACCACGGTTTTACCGGCGCCGACGTCACCCTGGATCAGCCGCAGCATCGGTTCGTGCTTGCTGAGGTCGTAAGCGATTTCGTTGCCGACCCGTTGCTGGGCGCCGGTCGGGTTGAAGCCGAGGTTGGCCAGGTATTTGGCTGGCAGCTTCGTTGCCTTGGGCATCGCTGGCGCACGCAGGGCGCGCATGCTTTCGCGCAGGCGCTGTTGCGACAGTTGATGGGTCAACAGTTCTTCGAAGGCCAGGCGGTGTTGCGCCCAGTGGTGACCGAGGGCCAGTTCATCGACGTCGGCATCGGCGGGCGGGTTGTGCAGGTAGCGAATCGCATCGGCCAGCGGCGCCAGTTGGTAGTCCCGGGCCAGTTCGTTCGGCAGCCAGTCGGGCAGGCTGCTCGGGCCGAGCAGGGTGAGGGTCTGCATGCACAACTGGCGCAAGCGCTGTTGGGTCAGGCCTTCGGTGAGCGGGTACACCGGGGTCAGGGTTTCATCCACGGGCGGCGGCTCGTCGCCGTTGATGGCGCGGTATTCCGGGTGGTAGATCTCCAGCCCCGAAGCACCGGGCCGCGCTTCGCCGTAGCAGCGAATCCGCGTGCCGCGTTTGAGGCCTTCTTTCTGCGCGTTGCTGAAATGGTAGAAGCGCAGGCTCAAGCCCCCGGTACCATCCTGCAATCGAACCACGAGGCTGCGCCGGCGCCCCATGACCACATCAGCGCCGCTGACGGTGCCTTCAATGACCGCATCCTGACCGGGTCGCAACGCGCCGATCGGGACCACGCGGGTGCGATCCTGATAGCGCAGGGGCAGGTGAAACAATACGTCCTGGAGATTTTCCAGACCGACCTTGGCCAGTTTCTCGGCCATGGCTTCACCGACACCCTTGAGTGCCGTCACCGACACTTGCGACAACTCGCTCATGACCGTTGCTTAGCCCACAGCGGCTTGCGCCGCTGGCTTGGCCACCGAGCACAGGCGAATGGAGTCGGCGAGGATTTCAATCGCTTTCGGGCGCGGGAAGCTGGCGCGCCAGGCAATGGCCACAGTGCGGAACGGTACGGGTGCCGACAACGGGCGCACTTCGATCACGCCAGGGGCGTAGTGATGGCTGTCGACCGCGGACAACGGCAGGATCGAAATGCCCAGGCCGGACGCGACCATGTGGCGAATGGTTTCCAGGGAGCTGGATTCCACCGTGGTGTGCTTGGCGCCGTCGTTGCCTTTGGTCAGGGTCGGGCAGGCTTCCAGCACCTGGTCGCGGAAGCAGTGACCTTCGCCGAGCAGCAGCAGGCTCTTGTCGTTGAGCAGGCTGGCGTCGATGGACTCTTTTTGCGTCCACGGGTGCTGGGCCGGCATCAGCACGTAGAACGGCTCATCGTAGAGTTGCAGGGTCAGCACGTCGGCTTCGCTGAACGGCAGGGCAATGATGATCGCGTCGAGCTCGCCGTTGCGCAGTTTGTCGCGCAGCACGTGGGTGAAGTTTTCTTCGATGTACAACGGCATCTGCGGGGCTACCCGGTGCAGTTGCGGAATCAGGTGCGGGAACAGGTATGGCCCGACGGTATAGATCGCGCCGACTTTCAGCGGGGCGGTCAGTTGGTTCTTGCCGGCCTGGGCCAGTTCGCGGATGCCCTGGGCTTGTTCCAGTACCTTTTGAGCCTGGGCGACGATGCCTTCGCCGACCGGCGTCAGGCGCACGGCGCTTTTGCTGCGCTCGAAAATCAGCACACCGAGTTCGTCTTCAAGCTTTTTCACGCCCACCGAAAGGGTCGGCTGACTGACGTGGCAACGCTCGGCCGCGTGGCCGAAGTGCTGCTCTTGGGCGAGGGTAACGATGTAGCGTAATTCTGTGAGGGTCATAGCAAGCGTCCATGAAGTTGCGGGCCAAGCATACCGGCTGCAATCGATAGACGCACGTTATCAGACTGAGAGTGTCGCGTGACACCGGGTAATACCGGTTTGCCGCTGGCAGATAAGCGAAAGGCACCTTTCGGTGCCTTTTAAGGTTGAAGCGTGACCATGTGGGAGCGGGCTTGCTCGCGAAAGCGGTGTGCCAAACAATATGGATGTTGAATGTGTCGGCCTCTTCGCGAGCAAGCCCGCTCCCACATTTTTACCGCCGGCGTTTTTCCAGCGAATACACAAACGGTGCAACGATTTCGATGGAGCCATTGGTCAGCATGTCGGCCGGTGGCTTGGGCAGCGGTTGAGCGCGGCGGATCATTTCCAGGGTGGCCCGGTCCAGATCGGCAGTGCCCGAGGCGCCTACCAGTTCAAACGACAACACATTGCCTTCGGCATCCACGACGAAACGCAGACGGTTCATCCCTTCCTTGCCCCGCGCCTGTGCACTGGCAGGGTACTTTTTGTACTTCTGCAGGTGTGCCAGCAGCGTGCCTTGCCAGCTGGCCTTGGCTGCCAGTTGAGCCGGCGACGGACCCGGGGCAGGCTGGGCGGATTTCTCCGTTGGCGCCTGAGTCTGTTGCGTTTCGGCCGGTTTTTCTTCGGCCGGTTTTTCCTTCGGCGGTTCGGGTTTCTTCTCTACCGGCTTGGGCGGCTGCGGCTTCGGCTTTGGCTTGACGGGCTTGGGCACGGCAATTTCAGCCTTCGGCGCTTCAGCGAGCTTGGGTATCGGCAGTTCTTCAACCGGAGCCGGTGGCTGCACAGGGGTGACGACCTTCGGCGGAGCAGGCGGTGGCGGGGCCGGAACCGGTGCCAGTTCGACCAGCATTGCCTGAGGAGGCAATTCGATGGGCGGACGGGTGGACCAGTTCAGCGCCAGTGCAATGGCCAGCGCGTGAACGCCCAGCACCACGGCCAGGCTACCGCTGTAACGCGTCAGCTTATGGCGCGTCGTGATCATTTCTTGACTGCCGACTCGAGACCGACCAGACCGACCTTCAGGTAACCCGCCGAGCGCAGGTTATCCATCACGCTCATCAGGTCGCCGTAATCCACGCCTTTGTCGGCCTGGAAGAAGATCGTCGTGTCTTTCTTGCCCTGGGTTCTGGCGTCGAGCGTGGCGCCGAGTGCTTCAGCCTTCACTTCGTCTTCACCGAGGAACAGGCGTTGGTCAGCCTTGACGCTGAGGAACACCGGTTTTTCTGGCCGCGGTGCCGGTTTGGCGGTGGAGGCGGGCAGGTCGACCTTGATGTCCACGGTGGCCAGCGGCGCCGCCACCATAAAGATGATCAACAGCACCAGCATCACGTCGATGAACGGCGTGACGTTGATTTCGTGGTTTTCGGACAGATCGTCGTCTGCCCCTTCTTTCAAATGCAGGCCCATGGCCGATTACCCCACTTTCACCATGTGCGGTTGCGAGCTGCGCTCAGGCTGGTGATCGAGGTCGCGGCTGACCAGCAGCAGGACTTGCGCCGAAGCATCGGACACCTGCGCCTTGTAGCCGGCGATGGAGCGGGCGAACACGTTGTAGATCACCACCGCAGGAATCGCCGCGACCAGACCCAGCGCGGTCGCCAGAAGGGCTTCGGCGATGCCGGGAGCCACGACGGCGAGGTTGGTGGTCTGGGTTTTGGCGATGCCGATGAAGCTGTTCATGATGCCCCACACGGTACCGAACAGGCCGACGAACGGTGCGGTGGAACCGATGGTCGCCAGTACGCCGGTGCCGCTGCTCATGTTGCGACCGCAGGCCGCGACCAGGCGCTCAAGACGGAAGCTGACGCGTTCCTTGATGCCTTCTTTCTCACGGCTGTTGACCGACAGGCGCATCTCTTCGAGGGCGTCATGGACCAGCAGGTTGGCCAGGGTTCCTTCCTTCGCCGCCGTGGCGCTGGCTTCCTTGAGGGAGGCGGATTTTTTCAGCTGGGCGATTTCACCACGCAGACGACGCTTGGCACCCATCAGCTCAAGGCCCTTGGCGATCCAGATGGTCCAGGTGATGATCGAGGCGATGGCCAGGCCGATCATCACGATTTTCACGATGATGTCGGCATTCTTGTACATGCCCCACGGCGACAGGTCATGGGCCATGCCCAGCGTGTTGTCGGCTTCGAGGACCTCAGGAACGTCTTCGCCAAGGGTGTCCGCAGCCTGGGCCGGGTCGGTGGCGGCAGGCGCCACGGCCGGGACTGTGTGGTCGGCAGGAGCGGCGGCTGCGACAGCTGGAGTGGCCGGTGCCTGGGCGTCAGCGAAAGCGGCAACCGGTGCCAGCATCAGGCTGAGCAGCAGGGCGGCCACCGCGCTCCAGGCGCGAGGTCGTTTGGTTGGCGAAGCGGGGAATTGATTGCGTGTCATGCTGGCCGGACCTGAGAGAATAAACGGGTGATGTTCTTCCAGGCCTCGAAAGGCCGAGAACAAAAGTGGGGCGCATTATTGCAAGTAATTCTTGTTAACAGAAGTAATAGCGTCTCTTTTTTTCCTGCATTGCTAGCCGCCTGTCTATGGCCGGCGCTAGTCTGTGGCTTTGCGATGGGAGTTTTCTGATGTCTGCGCCTACTGTTTTGATCGCCGGCTGCGGTGATGTCGGCAGCCGCCTGGCTACACAACTGCTGGCGGCAGGGTGGGAGGTCCAGGGTCTGCGGCGCGACGTTTCACGTCTGCCCGTGGGCGTCATCGGCGTTGCCGGTGACTTGTTCAACAAAGACTGCCCGGACACCTGGCCGGTCGGTGCCGTGGATTACCTGGTGTATTGCGCGGCGGCCACCGATCACGATGAAGCCGGTTACCGTGCTGCCTATGTCCAGGGCCTGGAGCATGTGCTGGAGTGGCTGAACGACTACGGACAGGTGCCCAACCGCCTGTTGTTCGTTTCCAGCAGCAGTGTTTACGGACAGCAGGATGGCGAATGGGTCGACGAGGCTTCGCCAGCCGTGGCGGCGGGCTATTCCGGACGTGTGATGCTCGAAGCCGAGCAACTTGCCCTTAAAAGCGGCATTCCGGCCAGTATCGTGCGCTTGACCGGCATTTACGGCCCCGGCCGTGAATGGCTGCTGACGCAGGTACGCCGGGGTTATCGCGTGGCGGTCGAGCCACCGTTGTATGCCAATCGGATTCATGCGGACGATGCCGCAGGGTTGATGGCGTGCCTGCTTGAGGCGGATCGGCGTGGGGTGGCACTGGATGATGTCTACATCGGCGTCGATGACGAGCCGGCGGCGCTGGCCGATGTGGTGAACTGGTTGCGCGGGTATCTGGGCGTGACCGAGTGGGACGACGACGCCAGCGTACGTCGCACCGGCAGCAAGCGTTGCACTAATGCGCGGGCCAAAGCCTTGGGCTGGGCGCCGAATTATCCAAGCTTCCGCGAGGGGTATGCGGCGATTCTAGAAGGCCGCTGCTGACTTACAGTCACCAGAAACCAAAATGTGGGAGCGGGCTTGCTCGCGAAGGCTATTTATCATTCAACGTTGATGTCGACTGATACACCGCTTTCGCGAGCAAGCCCGCTCCCACATTAAATCTTCTTTGCAGTCAGATCAGGGTTACTGCTTTTCCAGCAACCACTTGCGCTCGCCCGGGGTGAACGAGGGCATCTCGTCCGCCTGTGCCGTGTTCACGGCTTGGAAAATCTCCAGCTCTTTGCCCTTGCGCGCAAAGATCCAGGCGTTGCCCTGGCCATTGAGTTGCAGCCACATGTTGTCATTGCCGCCGCTCATGGATGCGCAATCGCCGGCCAGGCACAACGCATAACGATCGCTGCCTGGCAGGCCGCTCACCTGGCCGTCGGCCTGGAATTGAACCGTGCTGCCTTCTCCGGGGCCGCTGACGATTGTCCAGCCACCGCCCATGTACGCTGAATACAGTGCGCGCTCGAAACTGGCACCGATCGGAGCGCCATCCGGTACCGGAGTCGCGGCGCGATCGAAAACCTGCTCGGGCTCGTTGTCGCTGGCAGACTGGCTCAGTTGCTTGCCGTCACGCTTCAGTTCGCTGGCCGAGCTGCCATAAAAGTCGACTTTCCAGGCGCCGGATTCTTCACCCAGCAGCTTGCCTTCGACGTTTTCAAAACCGTTGGTGTAGCGGGCCTGGCTGGCCTTGGTGTTGATGTCCCATTCCAGGTTCGGGCCATAGGCCTGGAGCGCTTCACGCAGGGGGACGCCTTTGGCTGCAGCATCGATCGCCACCTGGTTGATCCAGGTGCCGCTGATATCACGATCGGCAGGGTTGCTGGCACATCCGCCCAGGAACAGGGCGAGCAGCGAGAGAGCAAGCGCGTTGCGCATGGTGGAATCCTTTCAAGCTTTCTTTACAGCAGAGCAGTCGGCGCAGCCCGAGGCTGCGCCGCACGGATTACTCGATGACCAGGATGGCATCCATTTCAACCTGCGAACCCTTTGGCAGGGCTGCTACGCCGATGGCGGCGCGGGCAGGGTAAGGCTGGTCGAAGTACTTGCCCATGATCTCGTTGACCTTGGCGAAGTGGCTCAGGTCGGTGAGGAAGATGTTCAGCTTGACGATGTCCTTGAACGAACCGCCAGCGGCTTCAGCCACGGCCTTGAGGTTCTCGAACACCTGGACGGTCTGGGCTTCGAAGCCTTCGACCAGTTCCATGGTTTTTGGGTCCAGAGGAATCTGACCCGACATGTAAACGGTGTTGCCAGCCTTGATCGCCTGGGAGTAAGTACCGATGGCGGCCGGGGCCTTGTCGCTGGTGATAACAGTCTTGGTCATGAATGACTCCTTGTAATGGATGGATTGCTACGCACGCATGCGGGTGATTCGAATCACCCCGGTCAAGGCGCGCAGTTTCTTGATCACGCGGGCCAGGTGCACGCGGTCGTGCACGCTGACCACCAACTGGACCACGCTGATGCGACCATCGCGTTCGTCCATGCTGATTTTCTCGATGTTGCCGTCGGCGGCGTTGACGCTGCTGGCCAGCAGGGCGATCAGGCCGCGCTGGTGCTCCAGCTCGACGCGCAGCTCGACGTTGAATTCGCCGGTGACATCCTTGGCCCACGAGAGCTGGATGCATTTTTCCGGGTTGTGGCGGATTTCGCTGATGTTGCGGCAGTTGTCCAGGTGCACGACCATGCCTTTGCCAGCGGACAGGTGGCCGACAATCGGGTCGCCCGGGATCGGCGTGCAACACTTGGCGTAGCTGAGCACCAGGCCTTCGGTACCGCGAATCGCCAGCGGGCCTTCCGGGCTTGGTAACTGTTCGCCCTCGCCCAGCAGTCGGCGGGCCACCACATAGGCCATGCGATTGCCCAGGCCGATGTCTTCCAGCAAGTCTTCGATCAGTTCGAGGCGGTACTCGACGAGCATGGCCTTGACGCGCTCGGCCGGGATTTTTTCCAGCGCGCTGTCGAAACCGTTGAGGACCTTGTTCAGCAGGCGTTCGCCGAGGCTGATGGACTCGGAGCGACGTTGCAGTTTCAGTGCATGGCGAATGTGTGTGCGCGCCTTGCCGGTGACCACGAAGTTGAGCCAGGCCGGGTTCGGCCGCGCGCCGGGAGCACTGACGATCTCGACCGTGGAGCCGCTTTGCAGCGGTTCGGACAGCGGCGCGAGACGACGATTGATCCGGCAGGCAATGCAGCTGTTGCCGACGTCGGTATGCACCGCGTAGGCAAAGTCGACCGCCGTGGAGCCCTTGGGCAGCTCCATGATCCGGCCTTTGGGCGTGAACACGTAGACCTCGTCCGGGAACAGGTCGATCTTCACGCTTTCGATGAATTCCAGCGAGTTGCCGGCGCGTTGCTGCATTTCCAGCACGCCCTTGACCCACTGACGGGCGCGGGCATGGGTGCCTTTGGGCTGCTCGTCGCCGCTGGATTTGTACAGCCAATGGGCGGCGATGCCGTTGTTGGCCATCTCTTCCATTTCGCGGGTGCGGATCTGGATCTCGATCGGCACGCCGTGCATGCCGAACAGCGTGGTGTGCAGCGACTGATAGCCGTTGGCCTTGGGGATCGCGATGTAATCCTTGAAGCGTCCCGGCAATGGTTTGTACAAATTATGTACAGCACCCAGCACGCGGTAGCAGGTATCGACCTTGTCGACGATGATCCGGAACGCATAGACGTCCATGATCTCGTTGAAGGCCCGACGCTTGCCGCGCATTTTCTTGTAGATGCCGTAGAGGTGTTTCTGGCGACCGCTGACCTCGCCCTGGATGCCATCGATGGCCAGGCAGTGGCTCAGGGACTCTTCGATCTTGTTGACGATTTCCTTGCGGTTGCCCCGGGCGCGTTTGACGGCCTGGTAGATCCGCGCGGAACGCATCGGGTGCATGGCCTTGAAGCCGAGGTCTTCGAACTCGATGCGGATGGCGTGCATGCCCAGCCGGTTGGCGATGGGCGCATAGATTTCCAGGGTTTCCTTGGCGATGCGCCGGCGCTTTTCGCCGGACAGCACTTCCAGGGTGCGCATGTTGTGCAGGCGGTCGGCCAGCTTGACCAGGATCACGCGAATGTCGCGGGCCATGGCCATGGCCATTTTCTGGAAGTTTTCAGCCTGGGCTTCGGCCTTGGTCTCGAAGTTCATCTGGGTCAGTTTGCTGACCCCGTCGACCAGTTCGGCCACGGTTTCGCCGAACTGCGCTTGCAGCGCCTCTTTGGCAATGCCGGTGTCTTCGATCACGTCATGCAGCATCGCAGCCATCAGGCTCTGATGGTCCATGTGCATGTCGGCAAGAATATTCGCAACCGCGAGTGGGTGCGTGACGTACGCTTCGCCGCTACGGCGGCGTTGGCCGTCGTGGGCTTGTTCAGCGTAGAAATACGCTCGGCGGACCAGGTTGACCTGGTCCTTGCCGAGGTAGGCCGATAAGCGATCGGCGAGGGCGTCTATGCTCGGCATGATGTCTCCTGCCACAAGCTGTGATCCCGCGCCGTGCCACGTCGACCAGGCATAGGCTTAGACGGCCTCGTTGGACTCGTCCTCGAATGCAGCAAAAAGCGGTTCATCTTCAACGATTTCGGCTTCGGCGATAGCTGCGTAGTCGATCAGGCCTTCAGCGATTTCGCGCAGGGCGACGACGGTAGGCTTGTCGTTTTCCCATGCTACTTTCGGCTCTTTGCCGCCGGTGGCCAGTTGACGGGCACGCTTGGTAGAGAGCATGACCAGCTCAAAGCGGTTATCCACGTGTTCTAGGCAGTCTTCAACGGTTACGCGGGCCATGGTCTTCCTCGTAGCAAATGCAATATGCGCGCTGCCCGGATGGGCGAGCGGACTCAACAGTTTAAAAAATCACCAGCGATTAGGGAAGCGCTGATTTTTTGACCAAGCCCTTCAACGCGCTGCAAGTGCCAATGTAAAGCCCTTGCAACGGTTTTGGGAAGAGCTGATTAACCGAGCAATTCAGCCAGCAATTTGCCGAAACGCACCTGTTGGCGTTTCTGCTGCAGCTGATTGGCGCGGAAAATCGCCTTCAGATCGTCCAGCGCATGGGCGAAATCGTCGTTGATGATCAGGTAGTCGTATTCGACGTAATGGCTCATCTCGCTGACGGCTTCACGCATCCGGCCGTCGATGATCTCGTCGCTGTCCTGACCGCGGTTGGTCAGGCGCTGGTGCAAGGCCTGGAGCGACGGCGGCAGAATGAAAATCGAGCGTGCCTGCGGCATCAGCTTGCGCACTTGCTCGGCGCCTTGCCAGTCGATTTCAAGGATCAGGTCGTGACCTTCGTCCAGTGTCTGCTGCAGGCGGCTTTGCGAGGTACCGTAAAAGTTGCCGAAGACTTCGGCGCGTTCGAGGAAGTCGCCGTGCTCGCCCATCTTCACGAACTCTTCGCGGGTCACGAAGTGATAGTTCACGCCGTCCACTTCACCCGGACGCATGGCACGGGTGGTGTGGGAAATCGATACGCGAATCTCCGGATTGGCGTCGGTCAGGGCCTTGACCAGACTGCTCTTGCCCGCGCCCGAAGGGGCGGAAATGATGTACAGGGTGCCGGTGCTGTGGGTCATGTCGGGGTAGCCTTACTCAATGTTCTGCACTTGTTCGCGCATCTGCTCGATCAACACCTTGAGGTTGACCGCAGCCTGGGTGCTGCGCGGGTCGAAGGCTTTGGAGCCCAGTGTGTTGGCTTCGCGGTTGAGTTCCTGCATCAGGAAGTCCAGGCGCCGACCGGCAGCGCCGCCGGATTTGAGCACCCGGCGAACTTCGATGATGTGAGTGCTCAGGCGATCCAGTTCTTCGGCGACGTCGCTTTTTTGCGCGAGCATGACCATTTCCTGCTCCAGGCGCTGCGGATCCATCTCGGCCTTCATGTCGGCGAAGCGGTCGAGGACTTTCTGGCGCTGGGTGGCGAGCATCTGCGGGACCAGTTCGCGCAAGGTGACCACGTCTTCTTCGATGGAGCTCAGGCGTTCGTTGATCAGCCGAGCCAGCTCCGCGCCTTCGCGCTCGCGGCCGGCCTTCAGTTCTTTGAGAGCCTGATTGAACAGTGCCAGCGCTTCTGCGTTCAGGGCTTGTGGGTCGGTGGCGTCGCCAACCAGTACGCCGGGCCAGGCCAGGACCTCCAGCGGGTTCAGCGCTGCCGGGTTGTTGATCAGGCTGGCGATGGTCTCGGCAGCGGCGACCAGTTGCGCGGCGCGCTCCTGATCGACTTGCAGTGCTTTGCCGGTGTTCTCTTCGGTGAAGCGCAGGGTGCATTCGAGCTTGCCCCGCGATACACCCTGGCGCAGGGCTTCACGAACAGCGCCCTCGAGGTCGCGAAAGGACTCCGGCAGGCGCAGGTGGGGCTCCAGGTAGCGGCTGTTGACCGACCGCAGTTCCCAGCTCAGGGTGCCCTGGACGCCGGCTTTTTCGACGCGGGCGAAGGCGGTCATGCTGTGCACCATGGCGGTACCTCGCAATGCGGATCGGCACAGAACCGAGGTTCCGGCAATCCGATATCAATGAATTAAAGCCGACTGGCAGCAAAGGCGCAGGATTGTAGCGCAGTGGCGCGGATGCGCCCAAACACAGGGTGTGACAAAGAGCGGCAGGCCTTCGCCGACGCGCGGTACAGAGCCATCGGTCGTCGGCGGATTTTTTTAGAAGTGCCCAGTGGCGGCCGTCGGCTCTATAATGCTCCGCAGTTTTCCGTCCCCAGTACAGGTATTCCCTATGATACGTCCAAGTGGTCGCGCTGCCGATCAGCTCCGCTCGATCCGCATCACCCGCAACTACACCAAACACGCCGAGGGTTCTGTGCTGGTCGAGTTCGGTGATACCAAGGTCATCTGCACCGTCAGCGTTGAACCGGGCGTACCGCGTTTCCTGAAAGGCCAGGGCCAGGGTTGGCTGACTGCCGAGTACGGCATGCTGCCGCGTGCTACCGGCGAACGTAACCAGCGTGAAGCCAGCCGTGGCAAGCAGGGCGGCCGTACCCTGGAAATCCAGCGTCTGATCGGTCGCTCCCTGCGCGCCGCGCTGGACATGTCCAAGCTGGGCGACATCACCCTGTACGTCGACTGCGATGTGATCCAGGCTGATGGCGGCACTCGCACTGCTTCGATCACCGGCTCCATGGTTGCACTGATCGATGCCTTGAAAGTCATCAAGAAGCGTGGCGGCCTGAAAGGCGGCGACCCGGTCAAACAGATGATCGCCGCTGTTTCCGTGGGCATGTACAAGGGCGAGCCGGTGCTCGACCTCGACTACCTGGAAGACTCGGCCGCCGAGACTGACCTGAACGTGGTGATGACCAGCGCTGGCGGTTTCATCGAAGTCCAGGGCACTGCCGAAGGCGCGCCGTTCCAGCCTGAAGAGCTGAACGCCATGCTCGAACTGGCCAAGAAAGGCATGAACGAGATCTTCGAACTGCAAAAGGCCGCCCTGGCCGACTGACCGGGCTGCTCCAGACAAGGAGGACACCATGAGTGACGAGCAACTGCCGCTGCCCACGCCGAGCCAAGAGGCGCGTCAGTGGGCCATGTTTTGTCACTTGTCCGCCTTGCTGGGGATCTGGATTCCGTTCGGCACGATCATCGGCCCGCTGATTCTCTGGCAGATGAAGCGCGAGATGGACCCGTTTATCGATGCCCAGGGCAAGGAAGCGTTGAATTTTCAGATCAGCGTCGCGATCGCCTCGGCGATCTGCTTCCTGCTGATGGTGGTGATTATCGGTTTCTTCCTGTTTGGCCTGATCGCCATTGGTGCGTTGGTATTGACCATCATCGCCGGGGTGAAAGCCAATGAGGGTTTCCATTACCGGTATCCATTCACCTGGCGATTGATCAAATAATCACCGCCGATCCCTTGTAGGAGCGAGCTTGCTCGCGATGGTGCATCAGTTGACACCAATGTGGCTGACACACCATCGCGAGCAAGCTCGCTCCTACAGAAAGGCAAATCAGCACCCACAAAAAAGCCGACATCGCTGTCGGCTTTTCTGCATCTGACGCTTAAATGGTCAGCGTCCAGTCGTAGTCCACGATCAGCGGCGCGTGTTGCGAGAACCGCGGCTGGCGTGGCAGGCGTGCGCTGCGTACGAAGCGGCGCAGGCCCGGGGTCAGCAGTTGATAGTCGAAGCGCCAACCGAGGTTGAGCATCTCCGCCTGTTCGTTGTCCGGCCACCAGCTGTACTGGTCGCCTTCGCGGCTGACTTCCCGCAGGGCGTCGACATAACCCATGTTGCCGACAATCTCGTCCATCCAGGCACGTTCAGGTGCCAGGAAGCCCGGAGATTGCTGGCTGTCACGCCAGTTCTTGATATCCAGCTTCTGCTGCGCCACGTACAGCGAGCCACAATAAATGTACTCGCGGCGTTTGCGCCGCTGCTTGTCCAGGTACTTGCCGAAGTCGTCCATGAGCTTGAACTTCTGGTTCAAGTCCTCATCGCCGTTCATCCCCGAAGGAAGCAGCAAGGTGGCAATACTGACTTTGTCGAAATCTGCTTGCAGGTAGCGCCCGTAGCGGTCGGCCGTCTCGAAACCGAGACCGCTGATGACAGCCTTCGGTTGCAGCCGCGAATACAAAGCCACGCCGCCTTGGGCAGGGACTTCAGCATCGCAGGCATAAAGGAAGTAGCCATCCAGTTGGAAGGCTGGGTCATCCAGTTCAAAGGCGGAGGCACGGGTGTCCTGCAGGCAGATGACGTCGGCATTCTGTGCTTGCAGCCAACTGAGCAAACCACGCTCGACTGCAGCCTGAATACCATTGACGTTCACACTGATGATCCGCATAAATGGCCCCAAAAATCGCGTGCGTGTATGATACACGGCGTCAAGCTAATTAGCTAAATCCGTGGTATTTGGGGTTTTTTTCATGCAAGCGTATCAGCGCGATTTCATCCGTTTTGCCATCGATCGCGGCGTTTTGCGCTTCGGTGAGTTCACCCTGAAGTCCGGGCGCACCAGTCCTTACTTCTTCAACGCGGGCCTGTTCAACTCGGGTTCGGCCCTGGCGCAGCTGGGTCGTTTCTACGCCGCCGCCATTGCCGAAAGTGGTATTCCCTTCGACGTGCTGTTTGGCCCAGCCTACAAAGGCATTCCTTTGGCGGCGACCACTGCGGTGGCGTTGGCCGAGCATCACAACCGTGACCTGCCATGGTGCTTCAACCGCAAGGAAGCCAAGGCCCATGGCGAAGGCGGCAGCCTGGTTGGCGCACCGCTGACCGGTGAAGTGCTGATCATCGACGACGTGATCACCGCTGGCACGGCGATTCGTGAAGTGATGCAGATCATCGCCTCCCAGGACGGCGCCAAGGCGGCAGGCGTGCTGATCGCCCTGAACCGTCAGGAACGCGGCAACGGCGAGTTGTCGGCGATCCAGGAAGTCGAGCGTGACTTCGGCATACCGGTGATCAGCATCGTTTCGCTGAACCAGGTGCTGGAATTCCTGGCAGACGATCCACAGCTCAAGCAGCACCTGCCAGCCGTGGAAGCCTACCGCGCCCAGTTCGGCGTTTAACACGCTGGCCTTGTAGGAGCAGCCGGTCGACGCTCGATTGCTCGCGATGGACGTCCCAACAACGCGGGTTGTCAGGCACCCCGCGTTATCGTTGACGTTTTTCGCGAACAAGCTCGCTCCTACAAGGGGCTCTTTGTTTGTGCTGTCAGTGCAGTCTTCGCCATTTTCCTATCAGTTTTAGTGCCAATCCCAGATTGAATAGCGCGAACCCCAGCAGCGCCACGACAACTAGAACGTATAGCGTGCGGTCCACATCGAAATCCCACAGATCCAGTTTGCTGCCACGCATGATTCGAGCGGCGGCCGGCAGGTTGACGTAAAAAAGTGCGGTGAAGGCGCCGGTCAGGGGCAGGGCGCAACCGAGCAAAACGCCTGAAACCTTCTCTCGGCTACGTTTTCTGGCCAGTGGGCCTGGTTGCTTTTCATCCAGTCCCAACGCTTCATGCAATTTTGGCCATGCCAGGTTGAACATGAATGTGGTCAGGGTCAGCAGCAAACCACTGACCGCGACGATGTCACTGAACGGCATTCAGGCCCAGTGTCCGGCACAGCAGCGCGTGGGAATCCTCGCTGATTTCGAACTGCCCGGCACTGCCTTTGCGTTTGATGATGGGTTTGAAAGTCGGCTCGTTCTGGGTGATCAGCATGTTCAGTTCATCGCGGATGACGTCCGAGCTGATCACCACCAGATGCACCGTCTGCGCGTGCTCCGCAGACTCGACCACGGCTCGCATGCTGTGCTGCAAGATCTCGTCCAATTGATTGCGAAAGCGTGAAACCGTGTTTTTCAGCAGGGTTTTGCTTTGGCTCTGAGTCAGCTGGAAAATCGTCGATATCTGCGATTCGGTTGGCAGGGTCTGCCCGAAGTAGCTTTGAATCAGATACAGCAAACGGTCCTGTTTTGCTTCATCGGCCCGGCTCGGCATGCCGCCTTCAACCAGCATTTTCAAGTATTCAGTCAGGCTCGCCTTGGCGATACGCTGTAAGGCATGAGCAATTTCCGTGTCGGAAATCTTCAGGGTTTTCTTGACCGGCTCCTTCTGCTCCTGCTCGAAAGCCTGGGCGTCGATCGTGAACGAGATCTGCATGGCTCAGTGCCTCCGTGGCTATTTTTTGCTCGCAGGGCTGGTTGTCTCGGCCTTTTTGATCTCGACGGATTTGTCGGTTTTTTCCGGATACGGATCATTCAGGGCGTCGCCCTGGCCGGTCAATACTTTCCAGGCTTTGCGCGTGTGAGGGGTCTTTTTGAAATCAGGGCAGGGTGGCATTGATGTTTGCGACGGACCTGAATACTCAAATCCGCAGTCAACGCAGGCGTAGGTGCCTGCTGAAATGTCACTGCCGTATGGAACATGGTCTTTTTGCATGGGTAGATCTCCTGTGGATGCAGGGAAGATCCTATGCAGATTGATTCCTTAATGATGTCGGACGTTTCGTTATCTGAAGTAAGGCATTTCCTGCACGCATAAAAAAGATCGCAGACTTCGTCAGCACCTACGGAATATTCATACATCCGTAGGTGCCGCTGAAGGTTGCGATCTTTTTGACGTTCTTGAATCAGTGACGCTTGCGATTGCTGATCAAGGTGCCCACACCGGTATCGGTGAAGATTTCCAGCAGGATCGCGTTCGGCACGCGGCCGTCGATGATCAACGAGCTGCCCACGCCGCCCTGGACCGCTTCCAGCGCGCAACGGATCTTCGGCAGCATGCCGCCGTAGATGGTGCCGTCGGCGATCAGTTCGTCGACCTGTGCAGTGCTCAGGCCGGTCAGGACCTTGCCCGACTTGTCCATCAGGCCGGCGATGTTGGTCAGCAGCATCA
Source organism: Pseudomonas sp. Pseusp3 (assembly GCF_047304225.1). Lineage (NCBI taxonomy): Bacteria > Pseudomonadati > Pseudomonadota > Gammaproteobacteria > Pseudomonadales > Pseudomonadaceae > Pseudomonas > Pseudomonas sp. Pseusp3. The sequence goes on from NZ_JBGLYV010000015.1 coordinate 61,640, forward strand.
ACTTCTCGGCTTTCAGCGCTTCGGCGACTTTACCGGCCACCAGGTCAGCGTTGATGTTGTACGACTCGCCGTTGGCGCCGACACCGATGGGCGCGATCACCGGAATGAAGTCGCCCTTGACCAGCAGGTTCAGCAGGTCGGTGTTGATCCCGACCACCTCGCCCACATGGCCAATGTCGATGATTTCCGGGGTGGTCATCTCCGGGGTCTGACGGGTGACGGTGAGCTTCTTCGCACGAATCAGCTCAGCGTCTTTACCGGTCAGGCCGATGGCGCTGCCGCCATGACGGTTGATCAGGTTGACGATGTCCTTGTTGACCTGGCCGCCGAGGACCATTTCCACCACGTCCATGGTCGCGGCGTCGGTGACGCGCATGCCGTCGACAAAGTGGCTCTCGATCGACAGTCGCTTGAGCAGGTCACCGATTTGCGGACCGCCGCCGTGAACCACCACCGGGTTGATGCCCACGGCCTTCATCAGCACGATGTCGCGGGCGAAGCCGGTTTTCAGCTCCTCGCTTTCCATCGCGTTGCCGCCGTATTTGATCACCAGTGTCTTGCCGACATAACGGCGGATGTAAGGCAACGCTTCGGACAGGACCTTGGCGGTGTTGGCGGCGGCTTCGCGTTCGAGGGTCATTCAGGGCTCCGGGTGAATCAGAACGGTAGTTGGAGATCAGGTGCAACGCGCTTGAGCTGGATGCGGAACACATCCTTGATGCGTTGCAGTTCAGCCTCGTCATCGGCCTCGAAACGCAGCACCAGCACCGGTGTGGTGTTGGATGCGCGTACCAGGCCCCAGCCTTTGGCATAGTCGACTCGCACGCCGTCAATGGTGGTCAGGTCGGCGCCTGCGCCCCACTGTGCGTCGTGCAGTGCATCAATGATGCTGAATTTGCTCTCTTCGGTCACATGGATATTGATTTCCGGCGTAGAAATATCGTTCGGGAAGGTCGCGAACAGCTCTTCCGCCGAGGATTTTTCCTTGCTGAGGATCTCCAGCAACCGCGCGGCGCTGTAAATGCCGTCGTCGAAACCGAACCAGCGCTCCTTGAAGAAGATGTGCCCGCTCATTTCGCCGGCCAACAGGGCGCCGGATTGTTTCATTTTCTTTTTGATCAACGAGTGACCGGTCTTCCACATTAGCGACCGGCCGCCGTATTCCTTGATCAGCGGGATCAGGCGGCGGGTGCATTTGACGTCGAAGATAATCTCGGCGCCCGGGTTGCGTGCCACGACGTCGCGGGCGAACAGCATCAGCAGGCGGTCCGGGTAGACGATGCTGCCGGTATTGGTCACCACGCCGACGCGGTCACCATCGCCATCGAAGGCCAGGCCGATGTCAGCCTGGGTTTCCTTGACCTTGTTGATCAGGTCCACGAGGTTTTCAGGTTTGCCCGGGTCCGGGTGGTGGTTCGGGAAGTTGCCATCGACTTCGCAGAACAGCGGGATGACTTCGCAGTTCAGCGCTTCGATCAGTTGCGGGGCGATCACGCCGGCCGCGCCGTTGCCGCAGTCGACCACCACTTTCAGGCGACGGGCCAGCTTGATGTCCTGGACGATTTCAGTGGTGTAGCGGTCGAGGATCTCGACCTGGGTGACGCTGCCCTGGCCGCTGCTCAGGTTGTTGGTCTTGAGGCGGTCGTGCAGGGCCTGGATCTGTTCGTTGGCCAGGGTGTCGCCGGCAATGACGATCTTGAAGCCGTTGTAGTTCGACGGGTTGTGGCTGCCGGTGAGCATCACACCGGATTTGCCGGCGAGTACGTTGGCGGCGTAGTAGAGCGCCGGAGTCGGGACCAGGCCGACATCGCTGACATGGCAGCCGCTGTCGGCGATGCCTTTGATCAGCTGCGAGACCAGCTCCGGGCCGGACAGGCGGCCATCGCGACCGACGGACACGTTCGGTTCGCCCTGGGCCAGGCTCTGGGAGCCGACGGCACGGCCGATCCAGTAAGCGGTCTCAGCGTTCAGGAATTCCGGAACGGTGCCGCGAATGTCATAGGCGCGGAAGATGCTGTCAGGAAACTTGGGTGCGATGTTGGCCGGGGTGTTCATCTGTGGAAATGCTCCATCTCGAAAGTGGCTGGACAGGCCGCCGAGTCATTCGACGGCAGGTTCAAACTGAAGGGTATGACGGCGTTTTCCACAGAGAGTTCGTGGTGTGAAAGGGCCATGACGCCCCCGACGGCAAGGGTTTGGCTCGGTAATGCCTTGATTTTCGGTGCTAAACCTTGCAGATGACAATTTGAATTTTGTGGCGAGGGAGCTTGATCCCCCGCCACAGAAGAGCGTGACCGGATCAACGGGTACCGGTATGGCCGAAACCGCCAGTGCCGCGCTCGGTTTCAACAAACTCTTCAACCATCTCGAAATGAGCCTGTACCACCGGCACCAGCACCAGTTGCGCCAGGCGCTCGCCGACCGGCATGGTGAATTCGGTCTGGCCGCGGTTCCAGCAGGAGACCATCAATGGGCCCTGGTAGTCGGAGTCGATCAGCCCCACCAGGTTACCCAGCACGATGCCGTGCTTATGGCCCATCCCGGAGCGCGGCAGAATCAGCGCTGCCAGGTTCGGGTCACCGATGTAGACCGACAGACCGGTAGGGATCAGCACGGTTTCACCCGGCTTGATCACGGTGTCCTGTTCCAGCATGGCGCGCAGGTCGAGGCCGGCGGAGCCCGGTGTGGCGTATTGCGGCAGCGGGAATTCGGTACCGATGCGGGGGTCGAGGATCTTGGCTTGCAAAGCGTGCATGTAAATTAAACCTGGTTCAGACGTTCGGCGATAAAAGTGATCAGCTGGCGAGCAATCTTGCTCTTGCTGGTCTGGGCGAAGAGTGTGGCGTGAAGCTCACGGTCGATGACGCTGCAGGCGTTTTCTTCGCTGTTGAAGCCAATGCTCGGGTTGGCGACGTCGTTGGCGACGATCAGATCGAGGTTCTTGTCTTTCAACTTGCGTGCAGCGTAATCGAGCAGGTGCTCGGTCTCGGCGGCGAAACCGACACTGAACGGGCGGTCGGGGCGGGTGGCGATGGTGGCCAGAATGTCCGGGTTGCGCACCATCTGCAGCAGCAGGCCGTCGCCGTTCGTAGGATCTTTCTTGAGTTTCTGTGGGGCGACGACTTCCGGGCGGTAATCCGCGACTGCTGCCGAGGCGATGAACAGATCGCAAGGGATCGCCGCTTCGCAGGCGGCCAACATGTCGCGGGCGCTGACCACGTCGATGCGGGTGACGCGATCCGGGGTCGGCAGGTGCACCGGGCCGGTGATCAGGGTCACGCGGGCACCGGCTTCCACGGCGGCTTCGGCCAGGGCAAAGCCCATTTTCCCGGAGCTGTGGTTGGTGATGTAACGCACCGGGTCGATGTTTTCCTGGGTCGGGCCGGCCGTGATCAGTACGTGTTTGCCGGTCAGTGCCTGGCGCTGGAAGCAGTCGGCGGCGCATTGGGCCAGTTCAAGGGCTTCGAGCATGCGCCCCAGGCCGACGTCGCCGCAGGCCTGGCTGCCGGAGGCTGGACCGAAGACCTTGATGTCGCGGTTTTCGAGGGTTTGCAGGTTGGCCTGGGTCGCCGGATCGCGCCACATCGCCTGGTTCATTGCCGGCGCAACAGCGACCACTGCGTCAGTGGCCAATACCAGCGTGGTCAACAGGTCATCGGCAATGCCTTGGGCCAGGCGTGCGATCAGGTCCGCCGTGGCGGGGGCGATCAGCACCAGGTCGGCCCATTTGGCCAGTTCGATATGGCCCATGGCCGCTTCGGCCGCCGGGTCCAGCAGGTCCAGGTGGACCGGGTGCCCGGACAGGGCCTGCATGGTCAACGGGGTGATGAACTCTGCGCCGCCTCGGGTCATGACCACGCGCACTTCGGCGCCCTGGTCGATCAGGCGGCGAACCAGGTCGGCGCTCTTGTAGGCAGCGATGCCGCCGCCGACGCCCAGAACAATGCGTTTCCGATACAGCCGCTGCATAGGCCTGCCTTTCAATTCGTTGGTGACATACGTGGCGAAACCCCCTCCCCAGGGTGAATTCGCCCGCAAAAAAGATGGGCTACGATATCACAGCGACCGCTACGGAACAGCGGTGCCCACAGACAGGGAGGTGCTATGAGTATTCGCGATTGGCCGGCGGCGGAGCGGCCGCGGGAGAGGTTGCTTGAACAGGGCTCGGGAAGTCTTTCGGACGCCGAACTGCTGGCGATTTTTTTACGAACGGGCGTGGTGGGCAAAAGCGCGGTAGATCTGGCGCGGCACCTGTTGAACCAGTTTGGCAGCCTGCGCTCGCTGCTTGAAGCCGACCAGGAAACGTTCAGCAAGCAACTGGGGCTTGGTCCGGCGAAATTTGCCCAACTGCAAGCTGCTCAAGAAATGAGCAGGCGTCATCTGGCCGAGCGTGCGCGCCAAAAATCGGCACTGGAGAATCCTCAGGCGGTTCGCGAGTACCTGAAATCGATGCTGCGCCACGAGCCACACGAGGTGTTTGGTTGCCTGTTTCTCGATTCCAGGCATCAGGTGCTGGGGTTTGAGACGCTGTTTCGTGGCTCCATCGACAACACCAGCGTGCATCCGCGAGAGGTGGTCAAGCGCGCCTTGGCCAACAACGCAGCGGCTTTGATCCTCTGCCACAACCACCCGTCGGGTAACTCCGATCCCAGCCAGGCCGACCGAGTGCTCACCAAGCGCCTGCAAAAGGCGCTGGAGCTGATTGACGTGCGGGTGCTGGATCACTTCATCATCGGTGATGGCGACCCGCTGTCGATGGCTGAGTATGGCTGGATGTGAATGATTCACTGTAGGAGCGAGCTCTGCTCGCGATGGTGGCCGGGGCACCGCTTTCATTCAGGCGGCCCTCGTCATCGTTGAAGTCCATCGCGAGCAGAGCTCGCTCCTACAGGGGTTCAGCCGTTTATTTCAGGTTCACCCTGGAGTAGTCCTGCCGACCGAACGGGCTGACCGAGTACCCCTCGACATCCTTGCGCGTCAGGGCGAAGGCCGTCGGGTGGGCCAGGGGTAGCCACAGCGCCTGCTGCTGGATCTGCGCCTGGGCCTGTTCGTAGAGCTTGCTGCGCACACCTTGCTCGCCGGTGGTCTTGCCGGCGCTGATCAGCTTGTCCAGGTCCTGGTTGCAGTAGCGGGCGAAGTTGGTGCCGGATTTGACCGCGGCGCAGGAAAACTGCGGCGTGAGGAAGTTGTCCGGGTCGCCGTTATCGCCAGCCCAGCCCATGAACAGCAAGTCGTGTTCACCGGCCTTGGCGCGGCGGATCAATTCGCCCCATTCGATTACGCGGATCTCGGCCTGAATGCCGATTTCCGCGAGGTCAGACTGCAGCAGTTGGGCGCCGAGGCTTGGGTTGGGGTTGAGCAGGCTGCCGGAAGGGCGGGTCCAGATGGTGGTCTGGAAGCCGTCCTTGAGTCCGGCCTTGGCCATCAATGCCTTGGCTTTTTCGATGTCACGGGGATACCCCGGCAGGCTTTTCGCGTAGCTCCAGGTGTTTGGCGGGTAGGGGCCGTTGGCGGCTTCGGCAGTGCCTTCGAACACGGCTTTGAGGTAATTGGCCTTGTCGAACGCCAGGTTGATCGCCTGGCGCACCTCAGGTTTGTCCAGCGGTGGATGCTGGCTGTTGATGCCGACGAATGCGGTCATGAACGCGTCAGTCTTTTCGACTTTCAGGGTCGGCTCTTTCAGCGCGGCCTGTACGTCCAGTGGCTTTGGCGACAGGGCAATCTGGCATTCGTTGTTACGCAGTTTCTGCAGGCGCACGTTGGCGTCCGGGGTGATGGCGAAGATCAGCGGGTCCACCGACGGTTTGCCACCGAAGTAATCCGGGTTGGCCTTGTAGCGGATCGAGGCGTCCTTCTGAAAACGGGTGAACACGAAAGGCCCCGTGCCGATTGGTTGGCTGTTGAGCTTCTCGGGCGTGCCGGCCTTCATCAGTTTGTCGGCGTATTCGGCCGAATAGATCGAGGCGAAGCCCATGCTCAGGGTCGCCAGGAAGGTCGAGTCCGGGTGGTCGAGGGCGAAACGCACGGTCTGCGGATCAAGGGCGTCGATCTTCTTGATCAGTGCAGGCAACTGCATCGATTGCGCATGCGGAAAGCCGCTCTGGGCGACCTTGTGCCACGCATTGGCCGGGTCGAGCATGCGGTCGAAGCTGAAAATCACGTCTTCGGCATTCAGGTCGCGCGTCGGAGTGAAGTACTCGGTGCGATGGAATTTCACCTGCGGGTGCAATTTGAACACGTAGGTCAGGCCGTCGGGGCTCACTTCCCAGCTGTCGGCGAGGCTGGCAACCACTTTGCCACTGGCCGTGTCGAAGTCCACCAGGCGATTCATCAACACATCGGCCGAGGCGTTGGTGGTGGTCAGCGAGTTGTACTGCACCACGTCGAACCCTTCAGGGCTGGCCTCGGTGCAGACGCTCAGGGCGGCAGCAAAGGCCTGTGGGCTCAGCAGAAGCGGGGCGAGCAACAGCGGTAGGGCAGCAAGGCGCATGGTCGGTTCCTTTACAGATCGAAGGCCCATCTGCAAGTGCAGTCTGGAAAAGGCTTACCCTAGTGGGCTCTTTTGTAAATGACTATCCCCTTTTTCATTTTGAGGTGACTATAGGCGCCTGATTTTGCTGTGCCCGCTTGGGAAACCCGCGATTGAGGTGTCTGGCAGATTTTCTGCGACGAGCGGTCGCAAGCGCCGACAGCCTTTATCCAAAGCGCTTGAGGCAGGAAAAAACGGGTTTTTATCAGTTCAAGGCACAGCGAATGTTGTTGCTCTCCAGTCTTTCTGGTATAAAGCAGCGCTCTTTTCTAGGGGCCCGGTTCCTTCACTGTAGGTGTAGCCGGTAAGACCTCTAAAGAATCGCGGCGCCTGGCGCCACAATGACTAGAGATTAAGCGGCCAACCCATGCCGGGTTGGGCATGTGGTTTTAGAGGGCTGAGGCATGTCTAGAGTATGTCAAGTTACCGGTAAGGGTCCGGTGACTGGGAATAACATTTCCCACGCAAACAACAAAACCCGTCGTCGTTTCCTGCCGAACCTGCAGCATCACCGCTTCTGGGTTGAAGAAGAGAAACGTTTCGTGCGTCTGCGCGTATCTGCCAAAGGCATGCGCATCATCGACAAGCGTGGCATCAGTGTCGTGCTGGCCGAACTTCGTCGCGATGGCAAGGTTTAAGGGAGCTAATCATGCGTGAATTGATTCGTTTGATTTCGAGCGCCGGTACTGGTCACTTCTACACTACCGACAAGAACAAGCGTACTACTCCGGACAAAATCGAGATCAAGAAATATGATCCGGTTGTTCGCAAGCACGTGATCTACAAGGAAGGCAAAATCAAGTAATTGATTTTTCCCTCTTACGAAAAAGGCCCGTATCGCGAGATACGGGCCTTTTTTGTTGCCTGTGGGTTATGCGGTGCCTGTCAGGGCTCCTTCGCGAGCAAGCCCGCTCCCACACGCACATGTGGTGTTCACTGAAGCTTGAATGTGGGAGCGGGCTTGCTCGCGAAGGGGTCAGCCCTGACAACGCAAGTCTTCAAGCCTTCTGTTCAAACGCCACATAGATCTTGCGGCATGGCTCCAGCACTTCCCAGGTGCCGCGAAAGCCTGCCGGGATCACAAAGCGATCACCCACGCGCAGCGTCTTGGCGTTGCCGTCGAGGTCACGTATCACGGAAACCCCCTGCACGATTTCGCAGTATTCGTGTTCGGTGAAGTTCACCGTCCACTGGCCGACAGCCCCTTCCCACACGCCGGCGTTCAATTGGCCGCAAGGGCTGTTGTAATGGTTGTACACCACTTGCTCGGGATCACCTTTCAGTACTTTGGTCGGATCCGGGCGATAGCGTTCGGCGGCGGTGGTGGCCTGGCTGAAGTCGACGATATTCTGGATGCTCATTGTTGTATTCCCCCGTGAATGCGACGCGAGTGGTTGGTAGAAGCAAAGTCTATGTTTATTAAAATGAACATCGCAAGGCCGTTTGCCGGCGTTATGTCAAATATATTGAAACTTCACCTGCCGCTGGTTTAGGGTGGTGGTTGCTTTGGGCCGACAAGCAGGCTGGCCGGGCAGAATTCCTGACAGCGCCCGCGAAGAACGCGGGTGTCGTATCAATAAGAGGAGGACACTCGCATGACCACCCTGACCCGTGCCGACTGGGAACAACGTGCCCGCGACCTGAAAATCGAAGGCCGCGCCTATATCAATGGCGAATACACCGACGCCGTTTCCGGCGAGACCTTCGAGTGCATCAGCCCGGTCGATGGCCGTCTGCTGGGCAAGATTGCCAGCTGTGACGCCGCCGATGCCCAGCGCGCTGTGGAAAACGCCCGCGCCACGTTCAATTCCGGTGTCTGGTCGCGCCTGGCGCCAACCAAGCGCAAATCCACCATGATCCGTTTCGCCGGCCTGCTCAAACAGCACGCCGAAGAGCTGGCCCTGCTTGAAACCCTGGACATGGGCAAGCCGATCAGCGATTCCCTGTACATCGACGTTCCCGGCGCGGCGCAAGCCCTGAGCTGGAGCGGCGAAGCCATCGACAAGATCTACGATGAAGTAGCGGCCACCCCGCACGATCAACTGGGCCTGGTGACCCGTGAGCCGGTGGGGGTTGTTGGCGCCATCGTGCCGTGGAACTTCCCGCTGATGATGGCGTGCTGGAAACTGGGCCCGGCGCTGTCCACCGGTAACTCGGTGATCCTCAAGCCGTCCGAAAAATCCCCGCTGACCGCCATCCGTATCGCTGAACTGGCTGTCGAAGCCGGCATCCCGAAAGGCGTGCTGAACGTATTGCCGGGTTACGGTCACACCGTCGGCAAGGCCCTGGCCCTGCACAACGACGTCGATACCCTGGTATTCACCGGCTCGACCAAAATCGCCAAGCAACTGTTGATCTACTCCGGCGAGTCGAACATGAAGCGCGTCTGGCTCGAAGCCGGCGGCAAGAGCCCGAACATCGTGTTCGCCGATGCGCCGAACCTGCAGGATGCTGCCGAAGCCGCTGCTGGTGCCATCGCCTTCAACCAGGGCGAAGTTTGCACCGCCGGTTCGCGCCTGCTGGTGGAGCGTTCGATCAAGGATAAATTCCTGCCGCTGGTGATCGAGGCGCTGAAGGCCTGGAAGCCGGGCAATCCGCTGGATCCGGCGACCAATGTTGGCGCGCTGGTCGATACCCAGCAGATGAACACCGTACTGTCCTATATCGAGTCCGGTCATGCCGACGGCGCCAGGCTGGTGGCCGGTGGCAAGCGTACGCTCCAGGAAACTGGCGGCACTTACGTTGAACCGACGATTTTCGACGGTGTGAGCAACGCGATGAAAATCGCCCAGGAAGAAATCTTCGGCCCGGTACTGTCGGTGATCGAATTCGACAGTGCCGAAGAAGCCATCGCGATCGCCAACGACACACCGTACGGCCTGGCTGCCGCGGTCTGGACTGGCGACATTTCCAAGGCTCACCTCACCGCCCGTGCACTGCGTGCCGGTAGCGTGTGGGTCAATCAGTACGATGGCGGCGACATGACCGCTCCGTTCGGTGGCTTCAAGCAGTCCGGCAACGGTCGCGACAAGTCCCTGCACGCGTTCGACAAATACACCGAGCTGAAGGCGACCTGGATCAAGTTGTAAGTCAGTGAGGGAGGCCTGTTGAGTAACAGGCCTCCCGAACGACGCAGATCCCCTGTGGGAGCGGGCTTGCTCGCGAAGGCGGTGTATCAGCCAACATTGATGTTGGATGTGATGACCTCTTCGCGAGCAAGCCCGCTCCCACAGTTGTTTGTATGGCCTGAAAAATAATTATCCACAGGAGCGTGGAATATGCGTTGGGCGACTTATTTCGCCGTTTTGGCATCTGTCCTGAGCGTCGGCCTGGCCCTGGGTGTCAGCATGCCACTGGTGTCGTTTCGCCTGGAGAGCTGGGGCTACGGCTCGTTCGCCATTGGCGTGATGGCTGCGATGCCGGCCATCGGCGTCCTCTTGGGGGCGAAAATCTCCAGCCATCTGGCGGCACGATTCGGCACGGCCAATCTGATGCGCCTGTGTCTGTGGGGCGGGGCGGTTTCGATCGGTTTGCTCGCACTGTTGCCGAGCTATCCGGTCTGGTTGGTGCTGCGGCTGATGATCGGGGTGATCCTGACCCTTGTATTCATCATCGGTGAAAGCTGGATCAATCAACTGGTGGTCGAGCAATGGCGTGGGCGGCTGGTGGCGCTGTATGGCAGCAGCTACGCACTGAGTCAGCTGGCGGGGCCGGTGTTGCTTGGCTTCCTCGGTACCGGGCACGATTATGGCTTTTGGGTGGGTGTCGGATTGTTGATGGCGGCTCCATTCCTGTTGCTGGGGCGCAGTGGTGCGCCGAGCAGCGAGGCCAGCAGCGTGACCTTGAATGATTTGCTCGCTTTCTGTCGTGGCTTGCCGGCGATTGCCTGGGCGGTGTCATTGTTCGCCGCGTTCGAGGCGATGATTTTGACGCTGCTGCCGGTCTATTGCCTGCGGCAGGGCTTCACCACGGAGATCGCCCTGGCGATGGTCAGTACGGTGGTGGTCGGCGATGCGGTGCTGCAATTGCCGATTGGTGCGTTGGCCGATCGCTTGTCGCGACGCGCATTGTTCACCGGTTGTGCGGTGGTTTTACTGATCTCGAGCCTGGCGATTCCGATGCTGATCGACACGCTGTTGATCTGGCCATTGTGGGTGTTGTTCGGCGCCAGCGCCGGCGGGTTGTTCACCTTGTCACTGATCCTGATCGGCGAGCGCTATCGTGACGACGCACTGGTGCGCGCCAACGCGCATATTGCCCAGCTGTGGGGGATTGGTTGTCTGATCGGGCCGTTGCTGGCGGGTGCCGGCAGCCAGTGGATCAGCGGCCATGCGTTGCCGTTGCTGATGGCGGTAGGGGCCTTGGGCGTGTTGATCGTGGTGTCGCGGCAAGGGGCGTTTGGTGCGCTTGCCGAGCCGGCCTAGAGCATTTTCTCCAGGCCAACCGTGTTGCTCAGCCACGCATTGAAGCGCCGCCACCAACTCCCTGGCTCCTTGGTCAGGGTGTGCTTTTTTCCGTCGTCTTCGGTGGTCCAGACGATCTGATCGTTTTCCAGCTCCACCTGGTAGCTCAGGGCTGGCGCCATACCCTGCAGCGCCAGTTCGCGGACCCCTGCGGCCAACTCCGGACTGTCCACCAGCACGCCGACTTCGGTGTTCCACAGCACCGAGCGCGGATCGAAATTGAACGAGCCGATAAAGGATTTCTGCTGGTCGAAGATCATCGCCTTGCTGTGCAGGCTGGAGTCGGAGCCGCGAAAGGAGCTACCGGAAAACAGATGCGGTCCGCTTCCGCCGCCGCCTTCCTCGCCGGGTTGGCGGCGCAACTCGTAAAGCTTCACGCCATGTTCCAGCAGTGCCCTGCGGTAGGGCGCGTAACCGCCGTGTACCGCGGGAACGTCCGTGGCTTCCAGTGAATTGGTGAGCAATCTCACCGAAACGCCGGCGTCGGCGCGCCCAGTCAGGTACACCAGGCCAGGCTGGCCGGGCACAAAGTAGGCCGAGATCATGATCAGCTCTTTGCTGACATGATCGAGTTCAGGTGCGAGATGCGTGGTCAGCAGCAACTGCGGATCGGGTTCGCCCTTGGCCAGTACCTTGCTCGGCGCATCCCACAATGCCTGGTTCCAGGCCCAGACCAGCTCGCGACGCCAGATGTCCAGGCGCGGGTGTGTGGTGAAGGTCATCAGGTGTTTGTAGAGCGCGTGATTCTGTTTGCGTGTTTGCGCCAGGGACTCTTCCAGTCGGGTGCGGGTGTTTTCCAGGTCCTTGGCGGTGGGTTTGCTCGACAGGAATTCGTCGATCGGCTTGCTCAGGGCGCTGTTCCAGTACTGGTCGAAACTGTGCCCGAGTTGCTCGGCAACCGGGCCGACACTGAGCATGTCGATGTCAGTGAAATTCATCTTGGTCTCGGCATCGTAATACTCGTCCCCCAGATTTCGTCCGCCGACGATGGCCATGCTGTTGTCCGCCAGCCACAACTTGTTATGCATGCGTCGATGCTGTTGCGACAGGTTGAACAGCCGGCCCACGGTACGCGTCACGCCGGTGCTGCGGCCAAGATTCAGCGGATTGAATACGCGGATCTGGATTTTCGGGTGCGCGGCAAGGGTGGCAATGACCCGGTCCAGGCCGTCGCTGGCGGTGTCGTCGAGCAGTACCCGCACCCGTACGCCCCGGTCGGCGGCCTTGAGCAATTCCTCGATCAACATGCGCGTGCTGATGCCGTCGTGCACGATGTAGTACTGCAAGTCGAGACTGCTTTGGGCGTTGCGGATCAGCTCGGCGCGGGCGGTGAAGGCCTCGGTACTGTCCGATAGCAGGCGAAAGCCTGATTGTCCCTTGTAAGGAGCGGCCTGCGCCTGGACCGAGCGGCCGAATGCGGAGTCTGAAGCCGGCAGCGCCTGGCTGGGTTCGCGTCGAACGTCGAAGCTGGAGCAACCGCCCAGGAGCGTGGCGAGCAGCAGAAGAGCAAGCAGGGGCTGTCTGACTCTCACGTAGGATCGTTCCGTTTGGCTGCGCAGATAGGCATATGGACGCCGATTCCCGAATAAAAGTCAGTCGCTGAGCTGATCGGTTTCCGCCAGCAGTTTGATCGCTGTCGCGCCGACCTTGCGCACCGCGTCTTCGATCTGCGGTGTTGGCTTGGCAGCGTAGTTCATGCGCAGGCAATTGCGGTACTTGCCCGAGGCGGAAAAAATACTGCCCACGGCAATCTGTACGCCCTGGTCGTGCAGTGCCCGATTCAGTTTCAGGGTGTCGAAGCTTTCCGGCAGCTCGACCCACAGCATGAAGCTGCCTTGCGGGCGACTGGCGCGGGTGCCGGCCGGGAAGTAGCGGGTTACCCAATCGATCATCATGTCGCGATTGCGCTGGTATTGCGTACGCATCCGCCGCAAATGCGGTTCGAAATGGCCACCTTTGAGGAATTCGGCAATGGCGATCTGCGGTTGTGGCGCGGTGGAGCCCGTGCTGATGTATTTCATGTGCAGCACGCGTTCCAGATAACGGCCCGGTGCGACCCAGCCGATGCGCAGGCCCGGCGCCAGGGTCTTGGAAAACGAACTGCACAGCAGGACACGACCGTCCTCGTCGAAGGATTTGATCGTGCGCGGACGCGGATAGGTGTAGGCCAGTTCGCCATACACATCGTCCTCGATGATCGCCACGTCAAAGCGCTGCGCAAGCGTCAACAGCGCGCGTTTGCGCGACTCGGGCATGATGTAGCCCAGTGGGTTGTTGCAGTTGGGGGTCAACTGTATGACCTTGATCGGCCACTGCTCCAGGGCCAGTTCCAGCGCTTCGAGGCTGATGCCGGTCAGCGGATCGGTGGGGATTTCCAGGGCTTTCATGCCCAGGCCCTTGAGGGTCTGCATGGCGCCGTGGAAGCTTGGCGAGTCCACCGCCACGATGTCTCCCGGCTGGCAAATCGCACGAATGCTGGTGGACAGCGCTTCATGGCATCCAGTGGTGACCACCAGATCGCTGGCACCCAGTTGGCAGCCGGAATCGAGCATCAGGCGAGCGATCTGTTCGCGCAGTTCGAGGTTACCGTGGATATTGTCGTAATACAGGCCAGGCATGTCCTGCCGCCGGCTGATTCGCGCCAGGTCGCGCAGCAGCGGCTTCATGGTCGGGCTGGTGATGTCCGGCATGCCGCGCCCCAATTGCACCACGTCTTTGCGCGGCACCGCGCGAATCAGTTCCAGCACCTGATCCCATTGAGAGATATCCACCGGGCGCTGGGCCGGGCGACCGACCGCCGGCAAATCCGGCAGTTCGCGGCTGGCGGGAACAAAGTACCCGGACTTGGGCCGTGGCGTGGCCAGCCCGCTATCTTCCAGCACCCGATAGGCCTGCTGCACCGTGCTCAGGCTGACACCGTGCTCGACGCTCAGCGCCCGTACCGAAGGCAGCCGGTCACCGGGGCGATAGAAGCCCTGTTCGATACGCGTGCCGAGCAACTCGGCGAGGTTGACGTAAAGGGTCATGGTGCAGCCTCGATAGGGATGATTCGGTTAACCAGTACAGATAGGGCAAAAAATCGGGATTCAGTGGCGGAATCGGTAAATCTGTATGGATTTAATACAGTTGCTTTGAATCTGTAATGCTTTTGCGCGCCCACGCATCATGGAACCTCTGGCTACCCAAGTAAACAGGAGCATCCACGATGAACGGTTTGAGCGATGTGCGGCTGACGTTACGCAGTCAGGAGCTGGCGACAGGACAGAACAACGGCACGCGGGAGGCGGGCATGCATCATGCGCCGTCCGGCCTGAGTCGCTGGGACCGGTTCTGGCGTCGCCTGCACACGCGCAAGGCGTTGCTGTCGCTGACGGCCGACCAGCTCAAGGATGTCGGGCTGACGCGGGAACAGGCGCAGGAGGAGGGGCTGAAGCCTTTCTGGCGGATCTGAGATTTGCGGTGTTTTTCAGGGCCACTTCGCGAGCAAGCCCGTTCCCACAGGGGATTTGTGTTCCTCTGTGGGAGCGGGCTTGCTCGCGAAGGCGTCAGAGCTGACACCGACAATCTTTCAGACCAACTCTTTAAACCGATGCCACAACATCCCCAGCGCCAGTAACGGCGAACGCAAAAGCCTGCCGCCGGGGAAGGTGATGTGCGGCACCTTGGCAAACAGATCGAAGCCGCCGCTGTGCTGGCCGCTGATGGCTTCGGCCAGCAACTTGCCGGCCAGGTGCGTGGCATTCACGCCATGACCGGAATAGGCCTGGGCGTAGTACACGTTCGGCTGGTCCTTGAGTCGCCCGATCTGCGGCAGGCGATTGGCGCCGATGCCGATCATGCCGCCCCATTGGTAATCGATCTTCACGGCGCCCAATTGCGGGAAGACATCCAGCATTTTCGGACGCATATACGCGGCGATGTCTTTCGGGTCGCGGCCCGAGTAATGGCAGGCGCCGCCAAACAGCAGGCGCCGGTCCGCCGAAAGCCGGTAGTAGTCCAGCGCCACTCGCTGGTCACAGACCGCCATGTTCTGCGGCAGCAAGGCGTGGGCCTGTTCTTTGCTCAGTGGTTCGGTGGCGATGATGTAGCTGCCGGCGGGCAGGACTTTACCGCTGAGTTCCGGGTTGAGGTTGTTGAGGTAGGCGTTGCAGCCCAGTACCAGGGTTTTGGCGCGCACCGATCCCCCGGCGGTATGGACTTTGACCTCGGGGCCATAGTCGATGCGGGTCACGGCCGACTGTTCGAACAGCTGGACCCCCAGACGTTGTGCCGCTGCGGCTTCGCCCAAGGCCAGGTTCAGTGGATGCAGGTGTCCCGAACCCATGTCGATCAGGCCGCCGACGTAACGCGTGGAGCCAACCACGGTGTGCATCTCGTGGGCTTGCAGCAAACGGGTCTCGTAGCGATAGCCGAGGCTGCGCAGTTCCTCGGCATCCTCGGCGAAACCTTCCAGGTCACGGGGTTTGTTGGCGAGGTCGCAGTATCCCCAGGTCAGGTCACAGGGGATCTGGAAGCGCTCGACCCGTTGCCGGACGATTTCCACGGCTTCCAGGCCCATGAGTTTCATTTGCCGAACACCTTCGACACCGATGACGTTGGTGAACTGATCGAGGCCGTGACCGACGCCGCGAATCAGCTGCCCGCCATTGCGTCCACTGGCGCCCCAGCCGATTCGATGGGCTTCGAGCAACACCACGCTGAGGCCGCGCTCGGCCAGCTCAAGCGCCGTGTTCAACCCCGAAAAACCACCGCCAACCACGCAGACATCGGCCAGCACTTCACCTTTGAGCGCCGCAAGCTCGGGCTGCGGCAGGCTGCTGGCGGCGTAGTAGGAGGCGATGTGGTCCGGAGCAGGCTGTTGAGCACGGGCAGTCATGTGCGTGGTCCTGATTCTTGCGTTTAGAAAATTTGACGGAGCATAAGCCGGACCTTCCGGACGGGCAACATTGGTCGCCTGGTGCTGTCTGGATCGGGGCTTTTGCGTCAGAATCCGGCTCTATTCCGCTATTGGTCACCGCTGCAATGAGCTGCAACAGCCAGACAATTCGCACATTGCGACAACAGATTCCCTCATTCGAGTGCGTTCCCGGCTGCCATGACTGCTGCGGGCCGGTGACCACCTCGCCTGAAGAAATGTCGCGTCTGCCGCGCAAGACTCGCGCCGAGCAGGATGCCGCCATGGAAGAACTCAACTGTGTGCACCTGGGGCCCAATGGTTGCACCGTGTATGGCGAGCGGCCGCTGATCTGCCGGTTGTTCGGCACCACCAAGACCTTGCCGTGCCCCAATGGGCGCGGGCCAGTGGAGCTGATTCATCCGCGGGTGGAGAAGCAGGTGTTCGAGTACATGGCATCGAACCGGCAGGTGTTGGTCTAGCTGGACCGAGTCGCGGCCTTCGCGAGCAAGCCCGCTCCCACAGGTACAGCGACGATTCTGTGGGAGCGGGCTTACTCGCGAAAGCGGCCGAATAGACACCGCAATACTCAATCCGGAATCGGCAACGTCAGGCTCTCCTTCACTTCTTCCATCACGATGTAACTCTTGGATTCGCGCACGTGGGGCAGCTTGAGCAGGATGTCGCCCAGCAATTTGCGGTACGAGGCCATCTCGGAAATCCGCGCCTTTACCAGGTAGTCGAAATCCCCTGACACCAGATGACACTCCAGCACATGGGGCAATTTCAGCACCGCACGTCGGAACTCTTCGAAAGTGTCGCCGGATTTGTAATCCAGGCTGATCTCGACAAACACCAGCAGGCTACCCTTCAGGTGTTGCGGATTGAGCCTGGCGTTGTAGCCCATGATGATCCCTTCGCGCTCCAGACGCCGGACCCGCTCAGTACAGGGCGTGGTCGAGAGCCCGACCTTTTCCCCAAGCTCCGTAAAGGAAATCCGCCCGTCCGCTTGCAGGATCCGCAGGATGTTGCGGTCGATCTTGTCCAGCTCACGTTTAGTCTGAGTGTTGGTACGCATAGGGGATGCGCCTCCGTGAAAAGGGTTTTTGCCGAGAATTGTCGCCAAATATAGGCGTTTATATAGTGAAAAGCACTGGCAAATCTTTTTTACACTGCGCGCATCTGAAGCTCTGAATAACAAACGTCAGCGGTTAGCCGCGATGAGGGATTTGAAAATGCGCGTCATGGTCTTGGGTAGCGGCGTCATCGGTACCACCAGTGCTTACTATCTGGCCCGTGCCGGGTTTGAAGTGGTGGTGGTGGACCGGCAGCCGGCTGCTGCCATGGAGACCAGTTTCGCCAACGCCGGGCAGGTCTCGCCGGGTTATGCCTCGCCGTGGGCCGCTCCGGGTGTGCCGCTCAAGGCCATCAAGTGGCTGTTGCAGCGCCACGCGCCCCTGGCAATCAAGGCCACTGCCGACATCGACCAGTACCTGTGGATGGCACAGATGCTACGCAACTGCACCGCCAGCCGTTACGCGGTGAACAAGGAGCGCATGGTCCGTCTGTCCGAGTACAGCCGTGACTGCCTCGATGAGCTGCGCCTGGAGACCGGCATCGCCTACGAAGGCCGCAGCCTCGGCACCACCCAGCTGTTCCGTACCCAGGCCCAGCTCGACGGCGCCGCGAAAGACATCGCCGTGCTGAAAGAGTCCGGCGTGCCGTTCGAACTGCTCGACCGCGAAGGCATTGCCCGCGTTGAACCGGCACTGGCCAGCGTCACCGACATCCTCGCCGGTGCCCTGCGCCTGCCGAACGACCAGACCGGCGACTGCCAGATGTTCACCACCAAGCTCGCCGAGATGGCTGCGAACCTCGGTGTGCAATTCCGTTTCGACCAGGACATTCAGCGCCTCGACTTCGCCGGTGACCGCATCAACGGCGTGTGGATCGACGGCAAACTGGAAACCGCCGATCGCTACGTGCTGGCCCTCGGCAGCTACTCGCCGCAGCTGCTCAAGCCGCTGGGGATCAAGGCGCCGGTGTATCCGCTCAAGGGCTACTCCCTGACCGTGCCGATCACCAACCCGGCGATGGCTCCGACCTCGACCATTCTCGACGAGACCTACAAGGTCGCGATCACCCGTTTCGACAACCGCATCCGCGTCGGTGGCATGGCTGAAATTGCCGGTTTTGACCTGTCGCTGAACCCGCGTCGACGCGAAACCCTGGAGATGATCGTCAACGATCTTTATCCTCAGGGCGGCGATCTGGCCCAGGCAAGCTTCTGGACCGGTCTGCGTCCGACTACGCCGGACGGCACCCCGATTGTCGGTGCCACCCCGTTCAAGAACCTGTTCCTGAACACCGGTCACGGCACGCTGGGCTGGACCATGGCCTGTGGCTCCGGTCGCTTGCTGGCTGACCTGATGGCCAAGAAAAAGCCGCAGATCAGCGCCGAAGGCCTGGATATTTCCCGTTATGGCGACAAAACCCAGGAGTCTGCAAAGCATGTCAATCCAGCACCCGCTCACCAGTGAGTGCATGAACTGTTGGTTGTAACCGCTTTGCCCTAAGCCTGTCAGAAAAGATCCCTCTCCCGGTGCTGTTGGTGGTTAATGCTGTCAGCCAGTGCCGGTTTTTTCTTCCCGATAACCCGACCAGAAGTCTGCCGCCATGCGTCCTGCCCGTGCCCTGATCGACCTTCAAGCCCTGCGTCACAACTACCAGATCGCCCGTGAACTCACGGGGGCCAAAGCCCTCGCGGTGATCAAGGCCGATGCCTATGGCCATGGCGCGGTACGTTGCGCCCAGGCGCTGGAAGCCGAGGCGGACGG
This sequence comes from Pseudomonas sp. Pseusp3, assembly GCF_047304225.1. Taxonomy (NCBI): domain Bacteria; kingdom Pseudomonadati; phylum Pseudomonadota; class Gammaproteobacteria; order Pseudomonadales; family Pseudomonadaceae; genus Pseudomonas; species Pseudomonas sp. Pseusp3. The sequence continues at coordinate 80,363 of NZ_JBGLYV010000015.1, forward strand.
TTTTGCCGTGGCCTGTATCGAAGAGGCGTTGGAGCTGCGGGCAGCGGGTATTCGTGCGCCGATCCTGCTGCTGGAAGGCTTTTTCGAAGCCGACGAGCTGGCGCTGATCGTCGAGCATGATTTCTGGTGCGTGGTGCATTCGCTGTGGCAGCTCGAAGCCATCGAGAAAGCGGCGTTGAGCAAGCCGATCACCGTGTGGCTGAAGCTCGATTCGGGCATGCACCGCGTGGGGCTGCACCCGGCGGATTATCAAGGGGCCTATCAACGGCTGCTGGCCAGCGGCAAGGTCGCGAAAGTGGTGCTGATGAGCCACTTTGCGCGTGCCGACGAACTGCACGAACAGGCCAGCGCCGAACAGGTGGCGGTATTCGAAGCGGCGCGCAAGGGCTTGTCCGCCGAGGTCAGCCTGCGTAACTCGCCGGCGGTGCTCGGTTGGCCGCAGATTCCGAGCGATTGGGTACGCCCGGGCATCATGCTCTATGGCGCCACGCCATTCGAAGAGGCCAACGAAGTGGCCGCACGCCTGCAACCGGTGATGACCCTTGAGTCGAAAGTGATCAGTGTCCGCGAACTGCCGGCTGGCGAGCCGGTCGGTTACGGCGCCAGGTTCATCACTCCCAAGCCGATGCGTATTGGTGTGGTGGCCATGGGTTACGCCGATGGTTACCCGCGTTTGGCACCGACCGGTACCCCCGTGCTGGTTGCCGGGCAGCGCAGCCAGTTGATTGGCCGGGTGTCGATGGACATGCTCTGCATCGACCTGACCGATGTGCCGCAGGCCGGACTCGGTTCGACCGTCGAGTTGTGGGGCAAAAACATCCTCGCCAGTGATGTAGCCATGGCTGCCGGTACGATTCCCTACCAGATTTTCTGCAACCTGCGCCGAGTGCCACTGCTCTATTCCGGGGCTTAGTGCGCAAGGCTCCAGACCGGAAGTCGCCTCGCTGAGCAGGATTCAGGTCAAGGTGTTGTAAATACTGAACGCTGTCGCCATGATAACGTTCACTATTCCAACATTCCTGAATCCTGGAGGCGCAAGCTTTGGACGTCGGTGAACGACTGCAATCCATCCGTAGGCTCAAAGGCCTTTCCCAGCGTGAGCTCGCCAAACGGGCGGGGGTCACCAATAGCACGATTTCGATGATCGAAAAGAACAGCGTGAGCCCTTCGATCAGTTCGCTGCGTAAAGTGCTGGGCGGGATTCCCATGTCCATGGTCGAGTTCTTTTCCGAAGAAATCCTGCAGGAAAAACCGACTCAGATCGTCTACAAGGCCAATGAGCTGATCGACATTTCCGATGGCGCCGTGACCATGAAACTGGTCGGTCGGGCGCATCCGAGCCGGGCTATCGCATTCCTCAATGAAATCTACCCGCCAGGCGCCGACACCGGTGACGAGATGCTTACCCATGAGGGTGAGGAAACCGGCATCCTGGTCGAAGGAAAACTGGAACTGGTGGTCGGTCTCGAAACTTTTGTGCTCGAAGCCGGCGATAGCTACTACTTTGAAAGTACCAAGCCACACCGTTTCCGAAATCCGTTCGATGCGCCTGCGCGACTAATCAGCGCAGCCACGCCAGCGAATTTCTAAGAAAAGAGGCGTCCTGCCAGCATCGCAGAGGCGCCCGGGCCGTTTTTCCGCCGCAGCCTAAGACCCTTGCGACTTTGGGGTTGTTTCAGTGCGACGGGCTTACCGCTATACTTGCGCCCGCCTGCGAACCGTGGCCGTAGGCGTGACTAGCCACCATTGAGGGTGAACGCGTGAACCTAATTATGAAAATGCTGGCTGCACCAGCAACCGTACTGGCCCTATGGGCTGTCAGTGTCAGCGCTCAAGCTGCGACCAACGACGATATCGCCAAACGCCTTGAACCGGTCGGTCAGGTCTGTGTTCAGGGTAAAGAGTGCAAGGGCATGGAAGTGGCGACTGCCGCTGGCGGCGGTGGTGGTGCGAAAACCCCGGATGAAGTGATTGCAAAACATTGCAACGCTTGTCACGGTTCAGGCTTGTTGGGTGCACCGAAAATCGGTGACGCCGCCGCCTGGAAAGACCGTGCCGATCACCAGGGCGGCCTCGACGGCATCCTGGCCAAAGCCATTACCGGTATCAACTCGATGCCGCCTAAAGGTACCTGCGCCGACTGCTCCGATGCCGAGCTCAAAGGCGCCATCCAGAAGATGTCCGGCTTGAAATAAGCCTGCCACTCTCAAAAAAAGCCGCTTTCGAGCGGCTTTTTTGTGCCCGCGATTCCTGTAGGAGCGAGCTCGCTCGCGATGGTCGCCAACGATAACGCTGGAAAGCTGGCACCCCGCGGTGCTCTCGGGTTCTTCGCGAGCGAGCTCGCTCCTACAGGGGGCCAGCGGCGGCCGATTGGTATTGACTTGCAGCGAAGACCCGGCAAGCTCGGTCCAGGCCCAAGTCATGGAAAGTGAGGGAGGATCCGATGGTTCAGCTGTGCTCTATCGAACAGGCAGTCGATGACGTCTTGGCACGGTTGCCGGTGCATATCCACATGGGTTTGCCTCTGGGGTTGGGCAAACCCAATCACTTCGTCAACGCGCTGTACCGGCGCATCGCAGAGTTGCCCGAGCGACGGCTGACGATTTACACCGCGTTGTGCCTGGGGCGCCCGCCCTTGGGCGATGGCTTGCAAAAGCGCTTCCTCGAACCCTTTATCGAACGGGTTTTCGGCAATTATCCGGAGCTGGAGTTTCTTGCCGACCTGCGTCGCGATGGTCTGCCGGGCAACATTCACATCCAGCAATTCTTCATGCAGCCCGGCAGTCTGCTCAACAGTGCCACGGCGCAACAGGACTACGTCAGCAGCAACTACAGCCATGCGGCCCGTGACATCAACGCTGCCGGGTTGAACCTGGTGGCGCAGCTGGTGGCCAGCCATGCCGAACATCCTGATCGCTTGAGCCTGAGCTGCAACCCGGACATCACCCTCGACCTGTTGCCGATGATCGCCAAACGCCGCGCCGCCGCAGAAACTATCCTGATGGTCGGCCAGGTGCACAACGACCTGCCTTACATGCCCGGCGATGCGGAAATCGATATCGACAGCTTCGACCTGCTGATCGACCAGAAGGACAACACCACACTGTTCTCCACGCCGAACATGCCGGTGGGGTTTCAGGACCATTTCATCGGCTTGCACGCCAGCACCCTGGTGCGCGATGGCGGCACCTTGCAGATCGGCATCGGTTCCATGGGCGATGCGCTGACGGCGGCACTGTTGGCGCGACAAGCCGAGAACGACGGTTACAGGGCGTTGCTGGCAGAGGTGAATCTCAGCCAGTGGGCACCACTGATCGAGCGCGAAGGTGGCATCGAACCGTTCGCCAAAGGCCTGTATGGCTGCAGTGAAATGTTCGTCAACGGCTTGTTGGTATTGGCGGATGCCGGGATTGTGCGACGCAAGGTTTACCCGGACGTGGCGACCCAACTGCTGGCGAGTGCCGGCACCCTGGATGAGGCTGCGCAAACCGATGGCATCTCTGTACATGGCGGCTTCTTTCTCGGCCCGCGCACCTACTACGAACGCTTGCGCGAATTGCCGCAAAGCAAGCGGCTCGAATTCAACATGACCCGCATCAGCTACATCAACGAGCTCTACGGCCAGGAAGAACTCAAGCGTTTGCAGCGCCTGGATGCGCGGTTCATCAACACCGCGTTCACCGTGACCTTGCTCGGTGCCGCGGTGGCGGACCAGCTCGAAGATGGACGTGTGCTCAGCGGCGTAGGCGGGCAATACAACTTCGTGGTTCAGGGCCATGCACTGCAAGGCGCGCGCTCGGTGTTGCTGCTGCGCAGCTGGCGTGAGTCTGGCGGCGACGTCAGTTCGAACATCGTCTGGGAGTACGGGCACTGCACGATCCCGCGACACTTGCGCGACATCGTGGTCACCGAATACGGCATCGCCGATCTTCGCGGCAAAACCGATGCGGCAGTGATCGAAGCGCTGCTCAACATCAGCGACTCGCGTTTTCAGCCGGGATTGATCGAGCAGGCGCAGAAAATCGGCAAATTGCCCAAGGACTTCCGTCTCGATCCGCGCTTTGCCGATAATAGTCCGTGGCGTTTGCAGGAGATTCAGGCGCGGCATCCGCAGCTGTTTCCGGAGTATCCGCTGGGTTGCGACTTCACCGGGGTCGAACGCGATCTATTGCGGGCACTGAACTGGCTCAAGAGCAAGTTCAAGCTGAGTGAGGTGCTGGAATTGGGCAAGGCAGCGCTGGATGCGCCGCAGGCTTCGGAGTTTCCAGAGCATATGGAGCGGATGCAGCTGACCGATCCGCAAGGCCTGAAAGAAGACCTGTTTCAGCGGTTACTGCTCACTGGCCTGAAAGCCACCGCGCAATAACAGCCAATACAAAACAAATGTGGGAGCGGGCTTGCTCGCGAAAGCGGTGTGTCAGTCAAAGTTGATGTCGACTGACACACCGCTTTCGCGAGCA